>SHYW01000058.1 GCA_009692615.1 Deltaproteobacteria bacterium
CGGCCTCAACCACGGTGATCTCGCTGCGATATACTCGTTGAATTACGTCTAGTCGTTTCTCGTCTTTCATTGTCAGGGTTGTCATCCTTCCACCCTGACATAATTACGTTGCCGTTAACCCCTGACATAATCACTTTGCTACAACAAAAATTCCATGTCACGTTGTCAGCCTCGGCAAAAGATTGTATAGAGAGCCGAACGCATTTTGGAGGTGCGCAATGTCTGCAGAGAAGTTCAACGTCGGCGGCGTCTTGCTCGATCAGCCGTTCAAGATTCGCCGTCTCGGCCACTTCGGCTTTAACATGGCGAATATGGAAGCGGGCCGCCGTTTTTACACCGATCTACTCGGCTTCAAGATTTCCGATGTAATGGATTACTCCAAGCGCGCCACGAGCCCCGAGCAAGTCGCCGGCCTCGGCGATCCCAACGGCTATTTTACCCGCTACGGCGGCGATCATCATGCCATGGTGCTGTTTCCCAAACGCGTGCGCGACGCGCTGGGCCGCAGCGAAAAACCGGGCGTCACCATCAATCAAATCACCTGGCAGGTTGGCAGCATGCGCTAAGTCGGCAGCGCCATCCAATGGTTCAACGACAACAACATCAAGCAGCAGCGCTCCGGCCGCGACATGCCAGGGTCCAATTGGCATACTTATCTTTACGATCCCGACGGCCATAGCAACGAACTTTATTACGGCATCGAACAGATCGGCTGGAACGGCCACAGCAAACCGCGCAGCATGTACGATCGCGGCTTCGACAAACCGCCGGAGCTGCCGCAAATCTCCGAGTACCAAGAAGTCGAACAGGCAAAAGCCAAAGGCATCGATCCCACGAGCGGCTATCGCCACGTCGACGATTTGCCGGCGACCTAGGATGTCGACGGCATCTTGCTCGCGCGGCCGTTCAAGATCGTCCGGCTCGCTCCGGTTTATCTATTTGCCGATGACATGCAGATCGCCGAGAATTTTTATCGCCAACGCATGGGGTTTACGTTGAGTGAAGAAATAAATTACCAAGGCCAGCGCTGTTTATTTTTTAGATGCAACACCGAACATCACTCCCTGGCGCTCTTTCCCACCGCGCTGCGCGAAGCATTGGGGTTGAGCCGCCACACCAAATGCGCCGCCCTGGGCTTGCAGCTCGCCAACTATCGCCAGCTCAAAGACGCCGTGAAATTTTTTCAAGCGCAAGGCTGCGAAATCAACGACGCGCTGCCGCTGGAACTCCATCCCGGAATCGACCACGCCGCCTACGTGTTCGATCCCGACGGTCACTGCATTCAGCTTTACTGTGCCATGGAACAGATCGGCTGGAACGGCAAAGTTAAACCGAAAGATTTGCGCGCGCCGAAAACCATCACCGACTGGCCAGCAACGCTGGATGTCAATGCGAATGCCTACGCCGGCGAACCGTTCCTGGGCCCGTGGGGGTAATCGACAGATTGATTCAATGGTAGGGGCGCAATTCATTGCGCCCATCTTCTCAATTCAGGAGGAAACATCATGGAAGAAAAAACAACTTTTCATTCGGACGGCCTCAAGCTTGCCGGTCTGGTCGACATTCCGGAAGACTACAAAGCCGGCGAGCGCCGGCCGGCCTTTATCATGCTGCATGGTTTTGGCGGCAATAAAGACGGCCAAGGGCAAAAGGTCGTCGGCAAACAAATGGCCAAATGGGGTTACGTCTCCCTGCGCGTCGATTTCCGCGGCTGCGGCGACAGCGAAGGCGAACGCGGCCGAATCATCTGTCTCGATCAAGTCGCCGACACGCGCAACGCGATTTCGTACATGGCGACCCGGCCCGAGGTCGATCCGCAGCGTATCGCGCTGATCGGCAGCAGCTTCGGCGCCGCTGTCGCCGTGTTTACCGGCGGCGCCGATAAGCGCGTAGCGGCGGTGATCTCCTGCGGCGGTTGGGGCGACGGCGAGAGAAAATTCCGCGGCCAACATCCGGGCGCGGAGAAGTGGGCCAAGTTCACCGCCATGCTCGAAGAAGGCAAGCGCCACCGCGAGCAAACCGGCAAGTCGCTCATGGTGCCCCGCTATGACATCGTGCCGATCCCCGACAAACTACGTAACCGCATGAGCCATGGTTCGATCATGGAATTCCCCGCCGAGACCGCCCAGAGCATGAACGATTTCCGCGCCGACGATCAGGTTGGCAACATCTCGCCGCGCCCGCTGCTGCTGCTGCACAGCGCCAACGACTCGGTGACGCCGACTTATGAGTCGATCGAAATGTTCAAGAAAGCCCGCCAACCGGCGGAACTGCATCTGTTATCAGACGTGGACCACTTCACCTTCAACGAAGAAAACCCGCGCCTAACCAACATCGTCCATGAATGGCTAGGAAAATATTTCCCAGCAGTGAAACAGTAGAGAGAAAACGAAGATTATTTTCACCACGAAGGACACGAAGTTCACGAAGGTTCGGAAATTGTTCTTCTTAAACTTCGTGAACTTCGTGTCCTTCGTGGTGAGTAACGCCTTTTCTTCAGAGTAGGAATCATCAGTGCCCAGAATCGATCACCGACAATTACTCACATTCTGCAACCAACTACTTTCACTCGGCGGCATGGCGCGCGACGACGCCGAGCTGGTCGCCCAACTGCTGGTACGCGGCGAGCTGCGCGGTTACCCCGGCCATGGCGTGATCCGCGTCAAGCCCTATTTGAATTGGATCAAGGACGGCACCTACCAGATCAAAGACCTGCCGGCCATCGAACGCCAAGGAAAGATCACGGCTGTCGTCGACGGCAAACATTACATCGGCCAAGTGGCGGCTCATTTCGCCATGGAGCTGGCGATCGAGAAAGCCAAAGAACACGGCGCCGGCATCGTCTGCTTGCGCCGCGCCGGCCACACCGGTCGGCTCGCCGACTACATGGAGATGGCCGCCGACCAAGGCATGATCGGCATGGCCGCCGCCAGCGTCGGCTCGGCCGTCACCGCGCTCTACGGCGGCATGGAACCGGTCACCGGCACCAACCCCATCGCCTTTGGCATCCCGGCGCGCGGCGGCAAGCAAATCATTCTCGACTTGGCCACCGCCTCCATGAGCATGGGCGAGATTCAAAAGCGCGTGCGCGGCAAAGAAAAAATTCCCGAGGGCGTCATGCTCGACGGCCATGGCTCTCCGACCACTGACTTCAACGCCTTTCGAGGTCCGCCGCGCGGCGTGTTCACCGCCTTCGGCGGCCACAAAGGTTCCGGCGTCGCCTTGATCACCGAAATTCTCGGCGGCCTATTGTCCGGCAACGGCATGGGAAAACTTTACTGGGACAACCGCGGCCATGGCGTCAACGGACTTTTTCTCCAAGCCGTCGCCGTCGAAGAGTTTCAAAAACTAGAAACGTTCTACGACAAAGTCGACGAACTCATCGCGTTTATTAAGTCGACAAAATGCGCGCCGGGCTTCAGTGAAATCCTCTTGCCCGGCGAATCTGGCCGGCGCAGAGAAGCGGCGAACCGGAAACATGGTGTCGAGATTGAAGAAGGCACTTGGAACGGCTTGATCGAACTCGCGGGCAATTTGAAAGTGATCGATATCCCCACCCCGCTGTAGAAAAAAGCCTTTTGCTTTTGTCGCCGAACGGAACTACTTATGAGCGAGAATTAGTCACATCCCACGCTCCGATTCACTCTCCCTTTGGGAGATGGTAAGGGTGAGGGCTCAGCCAAGGAGGAAACCATGGTTATCCGAGAACTCAAAGACGGTCGTTCCTATGTCAGCCTACAAGAAGACCACGCCGAACTAGCGGCGCAGTTCGCCGCCCACTGGGGCAACGCGCGTTTTTCCAAACTCCGTCCCTATGAAACGATGGTGTTCGCCACCACCTATCACGACAGCGGCTACCGCGAATTCGAAGGCAACCCGCCGATGAACGTCGCCAAAGGCCGCCCCTACGCGCACCGCGAAGAAGTTCCCAACTTCGAAGCGATCGAACTCAAAGCGTACAACAAAAACGTCGAATGGCTGCACGCGCAAAATCCCTACGCGGCTTTGATCGTCTCCATGCACCGCACCGGCCTGTGGCACAATCGATATAATATTTTCACCGCGCCGGCGGGCAACCTGCGCGAGCGCAGCGCCGCGGTCAAGGACGCCAAGATCAAGCTGGAAAGCCAACAAGCTGAGATCAAACGCAAGCTGGCGGAATTGGAACCCGGCTTTGAGAATGAATTGTCCTACAACTACATGGCCCTGCAAGTCTTCGACCTGCTGTCGCTCTACTTTTGTTGCGACGGCTACGCCAACGAAAACGAATTCAAAGAATACAAAATCGCTCCTGTGCGGGTTTCCTACGACAGCGACGAATCGGTCACACTCACAATCAAACCGAATGGCAAAGGCTCGGTGATCTTCGACCCATATCCCTGGGACATCAGCCCGCTAACAGTCTCCGCCCGCGCACGCATCGTCGCGCCGCCCGCGGAAAAGACGGAAGCGGCGGTAGCCGAGGCGTATCATAAGGCGGCAAGGCAACTGCTGACGTTCGAGATTTCGGCGTAGGTTTTGAAATCGATTGTAGGGGAGGACCCTTTTCGGAAGGCAACATCAGGATGTTCCCCCTACCAACTGACCCCAGCCGTTAATCACGACGACTGATAATCGGTCTGAAGCAGTGGCCGCTAAATTGCCAGCAGCATTTGCAAACATTAATATCTACAAAAGCGGCTCCGTATATTTGTAGTTAGCCTTCACTTAATTCAAGGAGAAAGCCATGCTTCAGTTACGTCCAAACTGTGAGTGCTGCAACAAAGATCTTCCACCGCAATCCACGGCAGCACGAATCTGTTCATTCGAGTGCACATTCTGCGTGTCGTGCGCCGATTCCATTCTTGGTGGCAAATGCCCTAACTGCGGGGGAGAGCTACTACCTCGTCCTCGCCGCCCAGCGAACAAACTTGCCAAGTACCCGGCCTCTGCAGAGCGTATCCATAAACCAGCGGGTTGCAGCAATGCCGCCTAACAACCGGTTCCGCGCGACCGGCTACGCCCGCGCGTGAACCGGAACGTTAGCAGCCTGCTGTGCGAATGCCCTATTAGCTACGCTAGAACTTCTAACGCCGTCGCCGCATAGATCCGCGCGGCGGCGCGGACTTCCTGCAACGACACAACTTCCTGATCGGTGTGGGCGAAGCGCAGATCGCCCGGTCCAAACATGATCGTCTCGATAGCGCGACGATTGAGATAGCCCGCATCCAACGCCGCTGGTGAATAAAATACTTCGCCGGCTTGTCCGTTAAACGCGCGACACGCGCTGCCCACGGCTGCTGCAAGAGCGCAATCGCCGCTAACTTCAGACGGAAACATAAACGCGCCGCCTGTGACTTCAATAGACCACGGCGACAGATTGGCTAGCGCATTTCGAATTTCTTCCAACGCGACATCTGGATCATCACCCGGCAGCAGCCGGCGGTCGAGAGTTATTCGACAAGTATCCGGCACCGTGTGGCTAATCTCCGGCGCGCTTTTTATTTGCGTCACTGTCAGCGTAGCTTTGCCGAGGCCAGTATGCTCACCACCGAGCGAAAGGCGATCGAGCCGCTCCAACACTTTACGCGCGCCGTCGACGGCGTTGATGCCGTCCCGCGGCATGCTGCTATGCGCCGACTTGCCGCGCACGGTGATCTCGACATCGATTCGGCCTTTGTTGCCGAGGCAAATACGATTCGTTGTTCCTAGACCGACAATGCCGGCCTTGGCCGCGATCGGATTATTTTCGAGAATGAACTTGGCAGCGTCATGACGGCCGGTCTCACCGGCCAAGCTAACGGCTAGATACAGCGGCGCGCGCAGATTGCTCTTCGACCGAGCAACAATCGCACTTGCATACATCATCGCCGCCAACGCGCCCTTCTGCTCGCAAGCGCCACGGCCCATGGCGCAATTGCCGGCAATGCCAAAAGGCGCACCATCGACAATTTCGCCGGAGAACGGCTCTTTCATCCCACCCGCCGGAAACGTCATCGCGTAACCCATGAACAGCAAGCCCGGCGCGCCGGTATTTGCACCACACTGCCAGACCAAATTGCCCATGCCGTCGAGCGTTGCCGCGCTTCCCGTCAGCGCTTCCAACCGTGGTGCGACGTATTCAGCGACGAATTTTTTCAGTTTGGGATCGGCTTCTTGAAGTTCCGTCTGCGGCGACGGCGCGCGAAGAAGATCGACAAGCAGATTGTCGATCTCGACATCGTCGGCGAACTGATTGACGAGCTTGAACGCTTCTTGGGGAGTCATAATATACAGATTGGCCATTCAGAGGACGACAATGTTGACTTCGCGACGTGCTAACCTCGTCTCCCTCGACGGGAGAGGACAGAGGTGAAGGTGGTCGATTGAATTCCCCTCACTCTAACTCTCTCCCGCAAGGGGCGAGAGAACTTTCGGACGGGCGACCGCCGGTCGCCCCTACGATTCAGAATCGGAATTGATTTTCCGAAACTTAGCGCCTTTGCGCCTTTACGGGAGATAAAAACAAACCCCTTACGATCACCAGGCCGCCTCCAACACCTCCAGCACCTGTTCCGCACTGCGCACCGGCTTGGGATTGGTGTGAATGCTGTAATCGCCCAATGTATCCACTGACAACTGCTTCAAACCGTCGCGCGGCACGCCGAGATCGCGCAGCTTGAGCGGCAAGCCCATTTTCTGATTCATGCCGTAAACATATTCAGGAACCGCCGCGGCCAATTCTTTTTCGTTCGCCGCTTCGATGCCGATCTCCCGCGCCATGCGCAGGTAATGGCGCTCGGCCACATCGAGATTCCAGCGCATGCCGTAGGGCAGCATCAGAGCGTGGATCTCCGCGTGCGGCGCTTTGTAGCGGCCGCCGATGACATGGACGATGGCGTGGTGAATGCCGGTCCAGGCGCTATAAACGCCCATGCCCGACAAACACGCCGCCACTTGGACATTGCTAAGCGCTTCGAGATCGGTCGAGTCCGCTACCGCCCGCGGCAAGTAGCGCGCGATCAAACCGATGCCGGTAAGACAATAGGCTTCCGTCAATGGCTGCGTCTCTGTCGAGTAAACCGCTTCGACGCAATGCGCTAATGAATTCATCCCCGACGCCGCCAGCAAACGGCTCGGCGCGGTGGCTGCCGCTTCGGGATCGAGCAGCACGACCTTTGGCGCCAGCTTGGGATCGGCGACAATGAATTTCTTGCCGCCTTCGGTAATGCCGGCGGAGTAACTGTATTCGCCGCCAGAGAGCGTTGTTGGAATCGCGATATGGGGAATCTTCAGCGCCGGCATGGGCGGCACTTCTTTTTTATTGGGCGGCGTGAAGCGCACACCGAAACGCGGCAACGATCCGCCCTCGGCCAACAGCGCAGCCACGCCCTTGCCGGTGTCAATGGCGCTACCGCCGCCGACACTGACTAAGATATCGATCTTCGCATCCCGCGCCAGGACAACCGCCTGCTCAATCGACTCCGTCGGCGAATGCGGCTTCACCTGATCGAAAACAGCAGCGCACTTACTTCCGAGGGCGGTTTTTACTTTGTCCAAAAGAAAAGTCTTCGCCACCGACGGCGATATTAACACCAGCGCCCGCGTGCCGCCGAGCCGTTCGACTTCCTCGCCCAACTCGCCCAACGCCCCCGGCCCCGAAATCACCCTCTCGACATGCGGATTGTTAAAAATAAAAGATGTTCCTGCCATAGTTCACTCGACTGCTACGGACACGAGATTCCTCGTCGCTAGGCTCCGTCGGAATGACAGATATAAACAGATCTCACAAGGATTGTCATTTCGACCGAAGGGAGAAATCTCTCCTACCCATCGTACACTACCACCCGTATCGCCTGCCCGCGCCCCGACTCCGGACAAGCACTGGCGGCGACGAGCAAATCCATCTCGGCGCGAAAGTCGACATACGCTTCGTCCTTGGGCCGGATCATCGTGTCGTACATGATGCCGGTATCCGGATCGATGCGCATGCACTGAAAAATATTGAACGGGCTCGGCACGTCGTCCGGCGCGATCTTCCAGGGTGCCACGGCGCCGCTCAGATTTTCCCAACAGCCATGATCGGGGATTTCTTCGGCCTTCTTGGGATTGATATCGACGCCTTCGGCGAACACGCGCTTCGATTGTCCCTGGGCGACCATTTCGAAACGCTTGCGGCTGCACATGCCCTTTTGCAAGTCGTGCCGGCCCTCGGTGAACGTATCCGCGACGATGGTCATCATCGGGTTGTTTCTTTTCGAATAGAGAACATCGCCGGTACTGATAAAAATCTTCACCTGATTGGTCTTGGTCCGCGCCTGATCGAAGCGTTCCGTCAAGTCGTGCAGATTGAACGCGACGAAATCGACGATGCTTCGACCAGCGATCTGCAGCCGCTGCCCCTTCTTCACTTCAAACGACGCGCCGGAGTTCTTCGCCATGATCGTACTTTTCACGACACCCATCCGAATCTCCTTCATTTCACAAAGTCTCCGGCACTCGCCGCAGACCAGGATAGTGTTCAAAATGACGGTCGAAAGCGAAAGCCTCGGAAATACCCAATCGCTGCGCGTGGGCAAAGCTCGTACAGTCTACGAAACTAAATGAATGATCGGAAAACTTGCGGAATATATTGAGGCCGGCAGCGATATCGCCGTCGGTATTTTTTTCTAAGAAAGCAGACTCCCGACGATACAACGAAGTCGCAACGCCAACAGCTACCCGATGCCCGCGTGACGTTTTGTCGCGCACGCGGAGCAAAGTCGCGGTTTCAGCCAGAACATAATCGCTCGTAACGAGCGCTTCTCGGTTCACGCGTAGCCACGCCAACGCTGCTCCATGATCGGGGTCGTTTCGCACTGCCAAAGCGAACCATGCACCGGTGTCGACGAAGATCACCGCTCATCCCCATAAAGAATTTTGTCGTGATCCCGGCCTGTGAAACCTTCGCACGAAATCTTACCCGCCCATTTCTTGATCGCCGCTATTTGGCTCTTCGCGTGCATTTTGCCGTTGTGAGCAGGTGGTTTAGCCTTAGAACACGACTTTCTTAGCTGTTCGACAAAGCGTACGACTTCACGTCGAGCATGAAGCGGTAACTTTTCATATTCCCTAAGTATCATCGGCTTGATCGCCATTTTCCGACTCCTTCGATAAACACTATGATTTATTCATTATAGACCTAAATCTGTCAAACGACCTAATAGGCTATAAGTCATTTCAACAGCTAAGTGAGGCTATCTGGAGAAAATCCGCTGAAGGATCATGAATTCATTCTCCCTTCATGTTATGAGATCTAAGATTTGAGATTCCCCGGAGGCACCATGGAAACTATTAAATTTGTCGACACCACGATCCGCGACGGCCATCAGAGCTTGTGGGCGGAGAACATGACCACCGGCATGATGTTGCCCATCGCCAAAAACTTGGACGACGCTGGATTTGAAGGCATCGAGCTGATTTCCGGCTCGCACTTGAAGAAATGCGTGCGCGACTTGAAAGAAGATCCTTGGGAGCGGGTGCGCCTCGTTTCGAAGCTGATCACCAAGACGCCGCTGCGTTTGATCGCCGGGCGGGTCAATACTTTTGAATACAATCCGCCGTCCATGTACCGGTTGTTTGTCGAGCGCATGTTCGCCAACGGCATCAAGGAAGCGCGCATCTCGGATGAATGGAACGACTACGAAGGCTGGAAGTTTCGCGTCGGCGAATGCCATCGCGTCGGCATGAAGTCGATCTTAAATTTGATCTATTCGGTCTCGCCCAAACATAGCGACGAGTATTTCGCCCTACGCACCCGCCAAGCCGCGTCGCTCCATCCCTATCGGCTTTGCTTGAAAGATCCGGGCGGGTTGCTGACGCCGGAGCGCATGGACACCTTGGTGCCGGTGATTTACAAAAATGCCAACGGGATTCCCGTCGAGCTGCACACCCACTGCACCACCGGTCTCGGCCCGCTGTGCTGCATCAAAGGCATGGAGCTGGGGATTCGCTCGTTCAACACGGCATTGCCGCCGCTGGCCGACGACACATCGAATCCTTCGCTATTCAACGTCGCGAAAAACGCCCGCGCGCTGGGTTACCAAACCGACATCGACGAGGAAATCTTACAGCCGGTGTCGCGCCACTTCACCGCCATCGCCAAGCGCGAAGGCTTCACCATCGGCGCGCCGGTGGAATACGACTACTCGCAATACCAACACCAAGTTCCCGGCGGCATGCTGTCGAATCTGCGCTTTCAACTGCGCAAGGTCGGTTTGGAAGACAAGTTTCCCGCGGCGCTCGAAGAAGCGATCAAAGTGCGCGCCGAGTTCGGTTACCCGATCATGGTCACGCCGCTATCGCAATTCATCGGCAGCCAAGCGGCGATCAACGTGATCGTCGGCGAGCGCTACAAAGAAGTCACCGATCAGATTATCAAGTTCGCTCTCGGCCACGCCGGCGCTGAAGGCGCCCAGGACATGGACCCAACGGTGAAAGACAAGATCCTTGACCGACCGCGCGCTAAGGAATGGGCCAAGTGGACGCCGGACGAACCGACGCCCGACGAGATTCGCCGCAACATCGGCGCCGAAGGCACTTCCGACGAAGAGTTGCTCTTGCGCTGGATCATCGGCAAAGAGGATATCGATTTCATGCGAGCCAACAAACGGCCACTGGAATATTTGAATTCCGAACAGCCCCTGGTGAATCTGCTGCAGGAACTGTCGAAGCGCACCAAGAACCGGCAGATTCATGTGCAGACGGCGAATTTTTCCGTGACGTTGGAGAAGCGCGCCGAATCGGCGCGCTAGTTTCGAGTTCCGGGTTTCGAGTTACGAGTTGTCCAGTCGATCGCGAAACCTGAAACCCAAAACACTCCACGTCTCGGTTGAAACTCAACCACGCCAGTGCAATAAGAATAGAAACCAAACCAGGAGGCACTAGACCATGGCAAAAGATATCGTTGCAATCGACGTTCACGTGCATCTATCCGACGAAACCACGCAGAAGGCGAAAGGCGACCGCACGGCGCAGATGGCCAAGTATTTCGGCCGCGAACGGCCGCCGGTGTCCATCGACGAGATGGCCGACCAATACCGCGCCCGTAAAATGATGGCGGTCATCATGAACACCCGCGACGAGACGATTACCGGTCTCACTCCGGTTCCCAACGACCATGTCGCCAGCGCGGTAAAAAAACATCCCGATGTTTTCTTGGCCTTCGGTGCCATCGACCCCTGGACCGGAAAATTGGCGCTCGATGAAGTCAAACGCTGTAAAGACATCGGCCTTTGCGGCATGGGCGAGCTCAATCCGGCGCGCCAGCATTTTTATCCTAATGACCCGCGCTTTTATCCAATCTGGGAGCAGTGCGCTAAATTGAATATGCCGATCCTGTTCCACGGCGGCATGGCCGCGGCCGGCGCCGGCACACCGGGCGGCATGGGAATTAAATTAAAATACAGCCAGCCGATCCACGTCGACGAAGTCGCCGCCGACTTTCCCGAACTGAAAATCATCAGCGCCCATCCGACCTGGCCCTGGACCGCGGAGAGCTTGGCCGTCGCCCGCCACAAAGGTAATTACTACATCGATCTGTCCGGCTGGGCGCCGAAATATTTCCCGGCGGAACTGCTGCACAACATCAACACGCTGTTGCAAGACAAAGCCATGTTCGGCTCCGACTGGCCCGCCATCGGCGTCGAGCGCTGGCTCGAAGAGTTCGGCCAAGTCAACATGAAACCCGAGATCCGCAAGAAGATCATGTTGGACAACGCGGTGAAGTTCTTCGGAATAACCCTGTGAAGACTTGGAGTGATGGGTTCGGAAAATTTGAAAACCCATTACTCCACCACTCCACCACTCCAGTACTCCATTACTCCAACCATTATCATGACCACTGACGCCATCCGCTTCGTCGACACCACCATCCGCGACGGCCATCAAAGCCTGTGGGCGGAGAGCATGACCACGGGCATGATGTTGCCGGTCGCCGAAGCGATGGATCGCGCCGGCTTCGACGCCATTGAATTGATTTCGAGTTCGCATTTGAAAAAATGCGTGCGCGAGTTGAAAGAAGATCCATGGGCGCGGGTCAAGCTGTTGAGCCAGCGGATCAAGAACACGCCGCTGCGATTGAACGCCGGCCGCTTCAGCGCCTTCGATGTCACGCCGCGTTCGATGTACGGTTTATTCATGGAGCGCATGGCGGCCAACGGCATTCGCGAAGCGCGCATCTCGGAAGAATGGAACGAACTTGAAGGCTGGGAGTGGAAGACTAAAGTCTCCCGCGCCGTCGGCATCAATCCGGTGCTGAATATTATTTATTCGGTCTCGCCGAAACATACCGACGAATACTTCGCCGAGCGCACGCGCCAAGCGGCGTCGTTGAAAGTAAACCGCCTCTGCCTCAAAGATCCCGGCGGTCTGTTGACGCCCGAGCGCGTGCGCACGCTGGTGCCGATCGTTTTCGCCAATGCCAACGGCATTCCCGTCGAACTGCACACCCACTGCACGACTGGGTTGGGACCGCTCTGCTGTCTCGAAGCGGTGAAGCTCGGCATCAAGATCGTCAACACCGCGCTGCCGCCGCTGGCCGACGGCTCGTCCAATCCGTCGCTGTTCAATGTCGCGAAGAATTTGCGCGCCCTGGGCTATCAGACGCTCATCGATGAGGAATTGCTAAAGCCGGTGTCCGATCATTTCACCTACATCGCCAAGCGCGAAGGCTTTCCCATCGGCGCGCCGGTGGAGTACGACTACGCCCAGTACCAACACCAAGTTCCCGGCGGCATGATTTCCAACCTGCGCTCTCAACTCAAAAAAGTCGGCCTAGAAAATAAAGTCGACCAAGCGCTCGAAGAAACCATCCGGGTGCGCGCCGAGTTGGGCTACCCGATCATGGTCACGCCGCTGTCGCAGTTCGTCGGCAGCCAAGCGGCGATCAATGTCATCGTCGGCGAGCGCTACAAAGAAGTCACCGATCAAATCATCCAATACGCGCTCGGCTACTGGGGCAAAGAAGGCGCCGAACTGATGGCGCCGGAAGTCAAAGCGAAAATCCTCGACCGGCCGCGCGCCAAAGAATGGGCCGAACGCCCGCCGCCCGAACCGTCGGTCGCCGAGCTGCGCAAGAAAATGAACGCCGAGAATTGTTCCGACGAGGAATTTTTACTGCGCTGGAATCTCGACGTCAAAGAAATCGAAGAAATGAAAGCCGCCGGCGCGCCCAAAGAATATTTAACCGCCAACCAGCCGCTGGTAAAATTGATCGACGCGCTCAGTCAACGCAAGGATTATCGGCAGATCGTCATCCAAAAAGGCGAGATGGTCGTCTCGCTAAACCGCGGCGCGTCTGCATAATTTCTTTAAAACCGTAGGGGCAAGGCGCGCCTTGCCCTCTTGCGACCACGAAACACGAGCACTATTAAAATGGACCGCTTCTTCTTCAGCGCCGGCGCCATCGCCGCTTTCATCGCCGTCGCCCTGGGCGCCTTCGGCGCCCATTCGCTGCGGACAAAATTAACGCCCGAGATGCTCAACATCTTCGAAGTCGGCGTGCGCTATCAAATGTATCACGCCTTCGGCTTGATCGCCGTGGCTTGGGCGATAACAAAATGGCCGGAAGCAAACCTAAATTCCGCCGGCTGGTGCTTCATTGTCGGCATCGTCATCTTCTCCGGCAGTCTCTACCTACTATGCGCAACCGACGCGCGCTGGCTCGGCGCGATCACGCCCATCGGCGGTCTCGCGTTCCTCGCCGGTTGGGCAATTCTCATTTGGTCGCTCAACCGCTAAATCTTCTGACTCCTGCATTCTGAATTCTGCCTTCTGGATTCTGCATTTTGCATTTCTCCCGTCCATCGCGTAGCCTTTGAGACATGATCATCGGCGTCCCGAAAGAAATCAAAACCGAAGAAAATCGCGTCGCAGTGACGCCCACCGGTGTCGCCGGCTTCGTCGCACGCAATCACAAAGTTCTGATCCAACAAGGTGCCGGCAGTGGTAGCGGCTTGAGCGACGCCGCTTATCAAGCAGCCGGCGCCAGCATCGTCGCAACGGCGAAAGAAGTCTGGAATCAGGCCGACATGATCATGAAGGTCAAAGAGCCCCAGGAGTCCGAGTTTGCTTTGCTGCGCCCCGGTCTGATTCTTTTCACCTATCTCCATCTTGCGGCCGCCGAGTCGGTTACTCGCGCGCTGCTCGATCGTAAAGTCACCGCCGTCGCCTACGAAACCATTCAGCTCGACGACGGTTCGCTGCCGCTGCTCGCGCCGATGAGCGAAATCGCCGGCCGCTTGTCGATTCAAGTGGGCGCTTGGTGCTTGCAGGCGGAAAACGGCGGCCGCGGCATTTTAATCGGCGGAGCCTCCGGCGTGCGCCCAGCTAATATCGTCATCATCGGCGCCGGCATGTCCGGCGCCGCCGCCTGCCAAGTCGCCGTCGGCATGGGCGCGCACGTTAGCATTCTCGAGGTCAATCCGAATAAACTACGCTACGTGCACGACATCCTCGGCGGCCATGTGACAACTTTAATGTCGAACCGCGCTAACGTCGAAGAAGCGGTGGTCGGTGCCGACCTAGTCGTCGGTTCGGTGCTAATCCCCGGCGCTCAAGCGCCGAAGTTAATTTCACGCGCTCTGGCGCAACGAATGAAAGCCGGCGCGGCCTTTGTCGATATCGCCATCGATCAAGGCGGCTGCGCCGAAACATCCCGGCCGACGACTCATCGAAATCCAATCTACGTCGAAGAAAAGGTTGTCCACTACTGCGTCACCAACATGCCGGCGATCGTGCCGCACACCTCGACCTATGCTTTGACGAATTCAACATTGACTTACGGATTGGAATTGGCCAATCGCGGCTTTCCGCAAGCGCTGGCGCGCAACAATGCGTTGGCCAAAGGTCTCAACACCTTCAACGGTAAAATCACCTACGAAGGCGTCGCCAATGCGTTCAATCTTCCATTCACGCCGGTTGACGAGGTGATTCGATGAGACTCGTCACCCGCGCCGACTTCGACGGCCTGGTCTGCGGTGCCCTCATCACCAAGTTCGAAAAGATCGACGACTATCTCTACGTCGAGCCCAAATTCATGCAGGATGGCTTGGTCGAGATTCGCAGCGGCGACATCATCACCAACCTGCCCTACCATCCCAACTGCACGCTCTGGTTCGATCACCACATCACCAACACGACGCCGAATTTCGAGACGCCGATCGTTCTCGGCAAAGGCGGCTTTCGCTTGGCGCCGAGCGCGGCGCGAGTGGTTTACGAATATTATGAAGAACTGGGCAATAGGCAACAGGCTCAGCCAAAGGCTGATCAGCCTCCGGCTGAAACTGGCAGCAACCGGATCACCGGGAATGAGATACTGTCCTTTCTCGGCACGGCGCGCATGCAGCACTTGATGCACGAAGTCGACAGAGTCGACGCGGGAAAGTTAGAACAGCAAGACGTACTCAATCCCCAGGGCTACGTCCTGCTCTCCATGACCACCGACGGCCGCAACGCCGGCGACGAGCCGTACTGGTTGAAAGTGATCGACCTACTGCGCGACGCAACGTTGGCAGAAGTGATGAGCGATGCCGACATCAAGCGGCGCTGCCAACGCATACAAGCCGAACAGGAAAAGCTGCGCCAGCTGCTGCTTGAAAGGACAACCTACAAAGGCAACGTCATCTACTGTGACCTGCGCGGCGTCAATGAAATCCCCGACGGCAACCGCTTCCTAGTCTTTACGCTCTTCCCTAAAGGCAACATCCAAGTCAAAATCGCCCGCGACAGCCAGCGCGAAAATACCACGTCGATCTCGGTGGGCTACAATATTTTCAACCCAACCTCGAACGTCAACGTCGGCGAGCTATTAAAAAATTACGGCGGCGGCGGCCACAAAGTCGTCGGCTCCAGCCGCGTGCCCAATGATCTGGCGGAACAAGCGATCAAAGAAATCCTAGCCGCGGTGACGGAATAAGAAGAAATTAACCGCAAAAGGCGCAAAGAGCGCAAAAGAAGAATTGGATTCTTGTAGGGGCGACCGGCGGTCGCCCGCCTTTGCGAACCGCGAGAACTAATGAAAATCATCAACCTCAACGCGGCGCTAAAGCGCCTTAAGAAAATCAACGAAGAAATCCGTTACACCGACTGCTTCAAGGAAAAACAATTCACCAGCGGCCTGATCGCCTTTCGCCCGACCAAGAACTCAGATCGCAAACAAATCAATCACGATGACAAAGACGTGGTCTGCCAAGTCATCAAAGGCACCGGCCGCCTGCGCGTCAACGGCAACCGCATCCCGATGAAGCCGGGCGTCATCTGCCACATCCCCAAAGGCACGCCACACGACTTCGCCGCAGGAAGAAATGGTGAATTGGTGTTGTTCTATTCGTTGATTAAAAACGTTTGAAAGCCTTCAGCGGGATCAGCGAATCAATTCACAAATCGCAAGTCCGTCATGCCGGTGAAAACCGGCATCCAGGTGGTGGCGAGCGGTGTGGTTTCAAATACTGGATTCCGGCCTGCGCCAGAATGACGGCACGAGATGAAGGCCCATGTTCCTACGGTAGCGCCGCTCCTTAACTTCCCAGTTTGAAATGTGAAATTTGTAATTTGAAATTCTGAGCGCCAGCGAGGACTCACCACCACTTCGCCTGCTCATACTTCGCCCGATAAAACCCATCCCACACCGCAGACGCCGGTTTTAACTTCTTGTCGCTGTTTTGCATGCCGGTATAGGCCCAGATGCGCGCGATATCGTCTAGCGGCGGACGTAGGCGGGCGACCAGCCGGTCGGAATCCGTGCTGGCGAAGTTGATGACGAACTCGTAGCTATCGCGCGCGGCGGTCTTGAGCAGCAGCTCGGTGAATTGCAGCTGGTCGCCATCCGACCCGAACAGCATTGTGCCGTAGGATTTAAGATCGACGTTGCGCGAAGTCATGCCGCTTTCGGCGACGACAATCGATTTTTTAAATTGTGTGGCGAAATTGAAAAAACTCGGAGGCAGCGGCCGCGGCACTTCCGGACTCATGTGCGGATAAAGACTCATGGCGAACAGGTCGCTGTGGCGCATCATTTCCGCCACTTCTTTTTCCTGCTCCGATCCTTTGGCGTCCCGCGCCAGCCGCTTGTAGTGCAACACTTCAGTGGTGAAAAATACCGGCAGCGTTTTGTGCGCTTTCTTGAGCGCGATGTAGGTATCGCGGTGCAGCTCCTTCAGCTGGCGCCATTTGTTCACATCGCGCGACAGCAGCATGTTCGATTCGACGCCGATCGCCAAATAATCCGGCCGCATGGATTCCACCGCGCGCAAGATGAAATTGAGAAACGCCCGCTTGACGCGCGGACTGTTGAGCGCTTCCTTGTCCCACGCTTTCGGCAATGGCTGATTGTCCGCGTCGCCCCAGTACGGCGCCAAGTCGCGGCGATCTTTGTTGAGCGGCGAGATCGACAGAAATAATTTTTTACCCGCCGGAGGCCGGTAACTCATGTTGCTTTGCACGTCTTTCGAAAACGGTTTGCCGTCGTGAGCTTCAGGCCAAGGAATGCCGCCGATGAACATCACCGAAACGATATCGCCGTGGGCGTGGGCGAACTCTTGCGCGGTGGCGAGACCTTCGGCATTGAGATCCGCCGGCCAGCCGGTAAATCCCATCAAGAACGGCCGGGTCGCGGGCCCGCGATAGTCGGGCAGTGGCGCGGACTTTTGCGTTACGGGTGACGGCGCAGGCGCTGGACGCGCAGGCTCGACCAGAGATTCACTACCGCAACCGACAAATTGCAGGATAAATAGCAGAGCGAAGGCTGCGCGGATTAAATGCTGTCCCATAGCCAACAATTATTGGGCTTTGGAGTAGGAGGGTCAAGGACAAAGAGCGTCAGAACCATATTTCTATCCCCACAGACTGTCGCGGCCAACCCAATCTCAAATTACCTCATGACAAAGTGGAGTAATTTGCGAATTTTTGCCCAAGCCCAAGATAACGTCTACAGCAGCTCCACCGGATGCTTCGCTTGGCGTTTGGCCAAATGATCGATCTGCTGGCGGCAGGAAATGCCCGGCGCGACCACTTCGACATCGACGCTTGCACCCTTCACTGCGGGGGCTAGCCGTTGGTTGCCGATCTTGGCCGACAGATCGTAATGTTCCTTTTCGAATCCAAAGGAGCCGGCCATGCCGCAGCAGCCCGAGTCGACTTCGCTCACTTCATAGCCGGCGGCTTTGAGCATCGCCACGGTCGGCGCGGTTCCGACCAAGGCTTTCTGATGGCAATGGCCGTGCAGCAAAACTTTCTTACCGCCGCCGCTTGAATTTAATTTCAGCCTTTCCGCATTCACTTCGCGCATGACGAATTCTTCGAAAAGAAAACTCTGCGCCGCGACTTTCTTGGCGGCGTCGCTGCGGATGAATTCGGGATATTCATCGCGCAGCGTGAGCAAACACGACGGCTCCAAGCCAACGATCGGCGTGCCCTTGTCGGCATATGGCGCGAGCTTCTGGACATTCCACGCGGCATTTTCTTTCGCTTGGCTGAGCATGCCTTTCGAGATCATCGGCCGGCCACAGCATTTTTTGTCGACGAGCAAAACTCGGTAGCCAGATTTTTCTAAAAAGCGTGTTGCCGCGATAGCGACGTTGGGTGTGTTGTAGTTATTGAACGTATCGTGAAACAAAACCACATCGCCGTTAGCACCGTCCCCTGCCACTTTGTGTTTGACGAACCAATCCCCAAAGCTCTCGCTCGCGAACTGCGGCAGCGGCCGGCGGCGATCGATGCCGGTGAGAACTTCCATCAGCCAGCGGTTAGGCGCTGAGTTGACGATCCAATTGGACACCGGCGCCAACGCCGAGCCGATTCGATTTAGTGTCTCGATGGCGCCGAACATTCGATTGCGTAGCGGCAAACCGTTGGCGCGATGATAGTGATCGAGGAACTCGTATTTCAGTTTCGCCATGTCGACGTTGGACGGGCACTCGGCCTTGCAGGCTTTGCATTCAAGACAAAGATCCATCACGTCGTATAAACGTTTGCCGGTGAACTCCTCGCGCGGCACCAAACCCGAGAGCACGTTGCGCAGCGCGTTAGCGCGGCCGCGGGTGGAATGTTCTTCGTCGAGGGTGCCCATGTAGGACGGACACATGGTGCCGTCGAGTTTCTTCCGGCACTCGCCCATGCCGCTGCACATCTCCACCGCCCGCGCGAAGCCGCCCTGTTCGGCAAAATCGAGCGTCGTCTGCGGCTCCCAGGTTTTGTATTGCGGGCTGATCTTTAGCGATTCGGTCATCGCCGGCGCGTCGACGATCTTGCCGGGGTTGAATAAATTATTGGGATCGAAGGCGCACTTGATTTGGCGAAAGGCGTCGTACAATGCCGGGCCGAACATCTTTTGATTGAAGTGGCTGCGCGCCAAACCGTCGCCATGCTCGCCCGACATGGAGCCATTGAACTCCAAAACCAAATCGGAAATCGCGTTGGCGATGGAAACCATCTTGCCGCGCTCGCTCTCGTCTTTGAGATTGATCAGCGGGCGAATGTGCATGCAGCCGACTGAACAGTGACCGTAGTAACCCGCGACGGTGTCGTGGCGCGCTACCACTTCGCGAAAACGGCGGATAAATTCCGGCAGCTTTTCCGGCGACACCGCGGTGTCTTCGACGAACGCGATCGGCTTCTTGTCGCCTTTGGTGCCGAGCAAAAGACCGAGGCCGGCCTTGCGCACGCCCCAGATCGCTTTCACTTCTTCCGGCTTGAACGCTTGAGTCGCGGCGTAGCCGATCTTTTCACGCCGGCGCAACTCTTCGAGTTTCTCGACCTGCGCTCTGACTTCCGCTTCGGTCTCACCGGCATATTCAACCATCAGCAACGATTCCGGCGTGCCCTGCACGAAGCCCAACTTGCGCGACTGCTCGATATTACCGCGCGCCAGATTGAGAATCATCTTGTCAGTCGATTCCATGGCGTAAGGCTTGGTCTGCAAAACGATCTGGGCGCACTCCAGCGCAGCAATATCATCGTTGAAATGAATCACGTCCATGGCCGTCCATTTCGGTTTCGCCACCAGACGCATCTTGGCTTCGACGATGGTCGCCAGCGTGCCTTCCGAGCCGACGATCATACGCGCCAAATTGAATGGCTGAGGTTTGATGAATTCGTCTAAATTGTAACCCGACACCCGCCGCATGATTTTCGGATAGCGCGCAAGGATTTCGGGTTTGTGATGCGCAGCCAAACGAAATACTTCGCGGTAAGCCCGCCCCTCGATGGTGTCGGGCTTACTTTTGCGCTCGACTTCAGCCGGCGACAAATCTTTCAGCACCACTTCGCTGCCGTCGGCCAAGAGCACCGTCAGCTCGATCACGTGATCCAAAGTTTTCCCGTAGGTCAGCGAATGGGCGCCGGAGGAATTGTTGCCGACCATGCCGCCGATGGTGGCGCGGTTCGAAGTCGAAGTGTCAGGACCGAATTGAAGACCCATGCCGCGCACGTAAGCGTTCAGTTCATCCTGGACCAAGCCCGGCTCGACGCGGCACCACAATTCTTCTCGATTCACTTCGAGGACGTTCCGCATGTACTTGGAGAAATCCAACACGATGGAATGGCCCACAGCCTGCCCGGCCAGTGAAGTCCCGCCGCCGCGCGACAACACCGACACGCCCAGACGATTGGCCACTTCGATCACCGCGTGAACATCGTTCTTGTGGCGCGGCACGACGACGCCGATGGGTTCGATCTGATAGATCGACGCATCGGTGGAGTAAAGCAGGCGCGAATACTTGTCGAAGTGAATGTCGCCTTCGATGCGCTTTATTAATTCCGCCTCGATCTCAAAATAATCTCGACTCCCACTCATCGCTTCCTCCCGAAATCCGACACACTGAAGTACAAAATATCTTATCGCGCCAAGCAACCAGAAAAACAAATCCGAAATTCGAATATCGAAATTCGAAACAAACACAGAGAGAAGTAAATCTCAAATTGGGAAAATCCAAAACACCGAGACCGAAGGAAGTTTGCGTGGAACCACTCGAATGGGGATTCCAAAGGGGGTGAGCATCTCCTTGGGTCCATTGTATTCTACGGCGGGGTCAACACCCCGCTCGCGCGGTGGCTTCGTTTATTGAGGTTAGGAACGAAGGAACTTACTCGAAAATTTCACTAACGGCGCATTTAAAACCGGGTAGAAGTTCCGTGGTGAGGACATCGTTAGTTTCTTTGCTCAGCTCTGAGGCGCGTCCGTATCCATGTTGCGTTAGCTTGAAAATCTTGACGATCTCCAATTCCGGGTCGACAATCCAGTACTCCTGGACGCCAAAACGTTCAAAGAGCTTGCGTTTGGTTACTTCGTCCTTTTTGCGGCTCGATTCGGAAAGGATTTCGACGACGAGATCAGGAACGCCCTGGATGTTATCGTCCGTCACGATAGTGGCGCGCGCAGCGGAGACAAACAAAAGGTCAGGCTGCACGACGTTTTCATCAGACAATACAACATCGAATGGAGCGGCAAAAACCTCGCCGAGGCGATGAGACGCCGCGACACCGCTGAGCGCGACAAAAAGTCGCCCTGAGATTCTCTGATGTTTGGTTCTTGGCGCGGGAGTCATGTAGTGATCCCCCTCGATGATTTCATGACGCTTTCCATCGTCGGGAAACTGAAGATAGTCCTCATATGTGAGCTGGCTGCTATGAATCTCTTGCTTAACCATGGCATCTCCGCCCGCGCATCAATTAAACGAAGTCACTTCGCGGGCGGGGATTTCACCCCGCCCTTGACCAAAGGGGATGCTCGCCCCCTTTGGAAACTCCATTTAATTGTTCCCGCCTCAAGCGGCGGGGTTAACATAGAATGTATTTTCATTCTTACCAAAGGTCTCTGAGTAGCGCAAGGAAACATTGCACGGCCTAACCGCTGTCGCTTAACCCGGAAACTGGAGTGCTGGAGTACTGGAGTAATGCTGATCGCATTGTCCCAACACTCCATGACTCCAATACTCCATCACTCCGTCTGTTCACTGGATCACCTTAGTCGCCTTCATCAGCGTCCACTGCGGTAACGTCAAACCGATCTGATTCGCAGTCTTCAAATTGATGACGAACTCAAACCTCATCGGCTGCTCGACCGGCAGGTCCTCAGGCTTGGCACCTTTAAGGATTCTGTCCACGAAATATGCGACGCGCCGGTAGCTCTCCGCGATGTCCGCCCCGTAGTACATGAGCCCACCAGCATCTACAGCTTCTCTGTTGTTGTACACCGACGGCAACCGGCTCTTTAACGCTAAGTCCGCGATCCGTTTTCCGTTAGCAGTCATTAGCGCGCCCCCGGTCACGAAGAGTCCATCCGGGCGCTGCTTATTCAGCGCGGCGAATACCCTATCGAAATCGTCCGCACCGCGTACCTCCCAAGGCTGAAGAGTCAACCGCAGCGCACGCGCCGCGACTGGGAGAACCTCTTTCACCTCGAGTACACTGGGTGGACTGGCCGGCTCGTAGAGAACCGCGACACGGGCAAGTTTGGGAACCGCTTCTTTGAGCACCTCCAACCGCTTACCGCCTAGTTCAACGCCAAGGTTTGTAATTCCGGTGACGTTGCCGCCGGGACGGGCAAGGCTGTCAACCAGGCCTGGCTCGACAGGATCGGCCCCACGGCCCACCATAACGATGGGAATCGTCTTGGTCGCATTCTTGGCCGCCCGGACCAAGACGTCCCCTCCTGCTACCACGATGACATCGACCTTGAGACGCACCATCTCCGCGACAAGCTCAGAGAACCGATCGCGCTTCCCCTCCGCATATCGGTACTCGATGGCGATGTTCTGTCCTTCGATGTAGCCACGCTCGCGCAGAGCCAGCCGAATTGCCTCGGCACGGGTGGACTCACCAGCTAGATCGAGCTGCGATAGATACCCTAACCGAGGGACTTTCTTCGGCTGCTGCGCCCGCGCTGGAATTGGAAGAGCCAAGAGCATCGCGCAAAAAACTCGCCGAGTGATTTTTTTGTGCATGTGTTTTCCCCTCGATTGATTTTGCCCTCACCCTTCCCTCTCCCGCAAACGGGCGAGGGAAGGGTTCGACAGACGAAAATTTTGAATCTGTAATTTTGAATTTGAAATTTTGAATTCCCTAGCCCCATCGTAGCATCAAAACACCTAGGACAACCAACAGGGCAGCGAGGCCGTCCTTATAACTGACTTCTTCGATGCCTTTGAGCGTCAACTTGGCCAAAAAGAAACTGACAATTGGTTGGGCGCTCCAGATCGGCGCGGCGATGGACGCCGGCGCATGGACCAATGCTTTGAGCGTCATGATCGAACCGATGGCGTAAAGCATGCCGGCGGCGATGAAACAGGTTAGACTCTGCGGCGCGATTTTTTCCCATTTGAGTTCGATCTTGAGCAGACTGCCGACGGTGAGCAATAGGAAAAGACCGGTGGCGTGCATGACCAGCGCGCTCAACACCGGCGGCGCGCCATGGTCGGTGCCGAATTTCTTCAGCACCGGCACCACTCCGTAGCAGAGCGTCGCCAGCAGCGAAGTCAAGGTAATCGCCCGGCGCGCTGTGCCGTCTTCCTGGCCCTGCGCATCGTTGACAAAAAACACGCCGGAAATAATTAGTATGACGCCGGCGAAAACTTTCATCGTCAAAGGCTCGCCGAGAAAGAGTGCGGCCAACAAAACCGTCACCAATGGCGAAGAGTTATTGAGCGACTGCGCCCGCGACGCGCCGATCTGATCGACGCTGCGCACGAACAGCGTGCGGCCGAGATAGGCGCCGACCACGCCGGTGGCGCTAAATACGATCAGCGTCAAACGCGAAACATTGCCCTTGAACAGATCGCCTTCGAGCAACGCGGCGACGAGCAAGGTGAGCAGAATCGTCGCCTGCTGAATCAACGTCGCCGCGCTCACACTGGCGTGAACCAAGCCGCGCTTCACCAGCACCGGACTGGTGCCCCAGAACAGGCCGGCGATCAACGCATAGAGGACTCCGGTTTCCATGTTGCATTACGCCGAAAGCGCCGCACGAGCCTGGGTGAAGATGCTTTGAAACATCGGCCGGGTAAGTTTTCCGGTAAACGTATTCTGCTGGCTCGGATGGTAGGAGCAAATCAGCAGCGGCCCGCCGGGCAATTGCGCGCAAACGCCGTGGCCGAATTTCGGTTTCGCTTTGGGCATCTCGGCGCCGGACTCGCGATAGGCGGAGAAAAACGCATCGAAGGCGATTTTGCCAAGTACAATCACCGCCGCAAGTTGCCGCTGCATCAAGATCAATTCTTCGACGAGATACGGCCGACAACGTTTGAACTCGATCAGGTTCGGCTTGTTGAGCGGCGGCGCGCAATGAATCGGCGCGGTGATGTAGCAGTCATTTAGCTTGAGCCCGTCGTCGCGATGATCCGAATTGGCCTGATTGGCGAAGCCGGCGGCGTGTAGCGCACCATAAAGCCAATCGCCGCTGCGATCACCGGTGAACATCCGCCCAGTGCGATTGCCGCCATGCGCCGCCGGCGCCAAGCCGATGACCAACAAGCGCGCCTTGGGATCGCCGAAACTCGCCAATGGCTTTGCCCAATATTCCTGGCCGACATAGCGGCGCGGCGGATTCGAAGCGCAAGACTCGCGCCAGCGCACCAAACGGGAGCACTTTTTGCAGGACACGATTTGCTTGTTGATGGATTGGAGAGTGGGCATGGAGTGATTTCGAGTTTTTAGTTTTGAGTGTTTAGTTTTTAGTTTTCGCTCGTTGGGATTGGGCGGTCTTTACGATCGCCGTGAGCATACGAATGAGTTCGTCAACATCGTTCAATAGCGGCGCTAGCAACTCGATGGACACAATCTCAGAATCGCGCAACAGGCGGAGCCAGTAATGAGTTTCCCTCGCCTCCTTGGATGCGATCGCCATCTTGGCAGTAAAGTCCGCGCGGCTGATGCCCGCCAGGGCCTCTTCAACATTGGCGCCGATGCTCGTTCCAGAGCGAATGATTTGCCCGGCTATTTCGAAGTCTCGTTGCTCGCGCAGTCGCCGCGACAAAGCGATAATATTCAATGCGAACTGATAACTCTTATTGCCGACAATACTGGACTTCATTTACGCCTCGGCACATTAGCATTGCGACACCGGCCTTCCAACTAAAAACTAAACACTCAAAACTAAAAACTCGCGGCCTTAGCCAAGGCCGCGTCCGCCGCGTGCAAAGCATTTTTTTTCTGTTATAAGCGCAGAAGTAATTCGCTGAGGGGGATTTCATGATCGAAAGACAGCAGCCCTATATGCGCCAACTTCACGTTTGCATCAACGACCGCAGAGGCGAGAGCAAGTCGTGCGGCTACGACGGCTCTGAGGAAGTGGTCGAAGAGCTGCGCAAAGTCACCAAAGAACGCAACCTCAAAGGCAAAGTCCGGGTCGTGCGCAGTGGCTGCTTGGATGTCTGCGCCTTCGGCCCCAACATGATGATCTGGCCCGAAGGTCATTGGTTCATGAAGGTGACCAAAGAAGACGTGCCGCAAATCGTTGAACAATACTTGACCCTCGAAGAGGCGGACAAAGTTAAAGAAATCGCGGCGGCAAAGTAACGCAACTTTTTAATCTGTCCTTCGACTCTCCAGAAAAAATTGACACAATAGGTCGTACGGCCCGCAGCGGCGAGCCGCTCTTGACTGCGCGCAGGAAAAAAATTCTCCCAAATTGCGCCAACAACTTGACAGCCGGCGAGTCAGCATGTAAGAGAACTCGAAATGTATACCCATGACATAGTCGTCGTCGGCGGTGGCGGCGCAGGTTTGCGCGCGGCCATCGCTGCAGCAGAAACCTCTAAGCAGTTGTCGATCGCGGTCGTCTCTAAAGTCTATCCCATGCGCAGCCACACCGTGTCCGCCGAGGGCGGCACGGCGGCGGTCATGCGCGAGTTCGACAACTTTGATCTCCACGCCAAGGATACCATCTTCGGCGCCGATTTTTTGGCCGATCAGGATGCCGTCGAAGCATTTGTCAAAGAAGCGCCGCAAGAGCTGATCCAACTGGAGCACTGGGGCTGTCCGTGGAGCCGCGATCCCGATGGTCGGGTGAGCGTCAGATCCTTCGGCGGGATGACTGTTGACCGCACGCTCTTCGCCGCCGACAAGACCGGCTTTCATCTGCTTCACGCTCTGTTTCAGACCTCGCTCAAGTACGACAACATCGTGCGTTACGACGAATGCTTTCTCACCTCGCTCATGGTCGATGACGGCAAGGTGCGCGGCGTCACGACGATTAACCTTTACACGGGACAGATCGAAGTGATCGCCGGCAAGGCGGTGATTCTATGCACCGGCGGCGGCGGGCGGATCTTTCCCTTCACTACCAACGCCGCGATCAACACGGGCGACGGCATGGCGCTAGCCTACCGCGCCGGAGTACCGTTGAAGGACATGGAGTTTGTTCAATACCATCCGACCGGACTACCCGGCACCGGCATCCTAATCACCGAGGCATCGCGTGGCGAGGGCGGTTGGCTTAAGAATAAAGACGGCTACCGTTATTTGCAGGATTACGGCCTGGGTCCGCCAACCGACACACCGACACACCGCAAGATGGAGCTCGGCCCGCGCGACATCCTATCGCGCTGCCACATGCAGGAGCTCGCCAAAGGCCGCACCTTCGAAGGTCCTTACGGCCACTACGTCCATCTCGACCTGCGCCACTTGGGCGAAGAGACGATCAACAAAAAACTCCCCTTCGTGCGTGAGCTGGCGACTAAGTACGTCGGCATCGATCCGGTCTACGAGCCCATTCCCGTGCGCCCGGTGGTGCACTATATGATGGGCGGCGTGTCGACGGATATAAATGCCAGAACGATTTTTGAGGGATTATACGCCGCGGGAGAAACCGCATGCGTCTCGATTAACGGCGCGAACCGGCTGGGTTCCAATTCGCTCACCGAGCTTCTGGTCTTCGGCAAGCGGGCGGGCCGAAACGCCGCCGAATATGCCGGGACACAAGCCGTTCCCCCGTCAGCTCCTCTCGAGGCGCTCGCCGCCGACGAACAACGTCGCCTCGACCAGCAATTCTTGAAAAAAGCCGGCGGCAAGGAAAGAATCGCCACCATTCGCCAGCAAATGCACAAGGCCATGGATGAAGGAGCGGGAATTTACCGCGACGAAGAGAAGATGCAGAAAACTTGCAACGAGCTGAGATCGCTGCGTCAGCGCTTCAAGAATATCATCATCGAAGACAGGGGTAGCACCTTCAACACGGAGCTGACCAGTGCATTCGAGCTCGACTTCATGCTCGACGTAGCCGAAACCGTGGCCCATTCCGCGCTCCGGCGCAAAGAGTCGCGGGGCTCGCACACCCGCACCGATTTTCCCAAGCGCGACGACGAAAATTATTTGCGACACACTCTGGCTCATCGAACCGCCGATGGGCCGAGGATTGAATACTCGCCGGTAAAAATTACGCGCTGGCAGCCCGAAGAGCGCAAATACTGAATGACGTTTCGGGTTTCGCGTTCCGGGTTTCGGGTTCCAACTCGAAACACGAAACTCGCAACCCGAAACTGCTGCAACGAGGAGACAATGGCTGAACCGACCATCACATTGAACGTAACCCGCTACCGGCCGGGGCAAGACCAAGCCCCAACGAGCCAGCGCTACACTATCCCCTACAAGAACGACTGGGTTGTGCTCGATGCGTTAAACTACATCAAGGATCAATTGGACGGGACGCTGAGCTACCGCTGGTCATGCCGCATGGGCGTGTGCGGCAGCTGCGGGATGATGGTCAACGGCGTACCCAAGCTCACCTGCGCGGCGTTTCTGCGCGACTACCAGCAGCAGGAAATTCGCGTCGAACCTTTGACCAACTTCCCGGTGATTCGCGATCTCGTCATCGACATGAGCGATTTCATGGACAAGCTAAAGAGCGTCAAGCCCTGGATCATTCGCAAGACCGAAAAGCCGCTCTCCGAAGGCGAATATTTGCAGTCCCCCGCCGAGCTTGAAGCTTACCAACAATTCACCCAGTGCATTAATTGCATGCTCTGCTACGCCGCTTGTCCGGTCTATGGACTCGAGCCCGATTTCATCGGCCCCGCGGCGATCGCCCTGGGTTACCGCTACAACATGGACTCGCGCGACGAGGGCAAAGATTTACGTAAAGACATTTTGACCGGCCATGACGGCGTCTGGCAATGCACGTTTGTCGGCGAATGCACCGAGGTCTGCCCCAAACACGTCGATCCGGCGGCGGCGATACAACGCACCAAGGTTGACGCGGCCAAGGACTGGTTCACATCGTACCTGCTGCCATGGGGACAAAAATGACCCGTTCGACTAAGCTCACCCATCGACGGGCTCAGGGTGACCCTGAGTTTATCGAACGGGTCAGGGTCATCCTAAGGAGGATCGAAGGATGAACGGCACGAGACCCGATAAATCGAAGCTTTATTATCCCAAGATGCCGGCCACCTGGTGGCTGAAAAAATCCAGCTACTTGCTGTTCATGCTGCGTGAGCTGTCGAGCGTGTTCATCGCGATCTTTCTGGTTGTCTACCTCATGCAAGTTTATCAACTGAGCCGAGGCCCTGAAGCCTACGTGGCTTTCGCCCAAAAACTCAGCGCGCCCGGCTGGGTAATCTTCCACATACTCGCCCTAGTATTCTCGCTATTTCATAGCATCACCTGGTTTCAATCCACGGCCGTGGTCATGCCGCTTAGAATCGGCGCGTGGGAGATGCCGCGCCAACTCATGACGGGATTAAATGTTGCCGCCTTGATCGCGGTATCCATCGTCATCCTGATACTATTCAACACGCTTCGAGGTTAAACGTGACACCGACGAAAAACATCGAGCCGCTTTGGTGGGGGCTTTTTTCCGCGGGTGGAGTGGTCGCGGCCTTTCTCGTGCCGATACATATTGGCATCTTTGGCTTCGCCGTTCCCCTCGGCTGGATCACCGATACAGGTTTGCTCTATCGCCATTGGTTAGTCAAAATCTATCTCTTCGTGCTCATCTCTCTGCCGTTATACCATTGGGCGCACCGCTTTTACTTTGCCGTCAATGATATGCGTCTAGGCGTGCCGCGCAAGCCTTTGGCCATCTTCTGCTACGGCGGCGCAGTCGTAGGCACGGTGGCGGCCGCGCTGGTTCTGTTGATGGTGTGAATGAACGAATCCCCGAAGACGCGAAACCGCCGGGACTATTCACATCACCGACAACGCCATCATCCCGCTCAAGGAACGCGTCGTCGACCGTTACTACGATCCAATCGCCAAACTGCTGGGATTGTTCTCTTCTAAAAACCGCCAATGACAATTTGCCGCGGCGTGACAACGCGCCGCGGTGAATTTAATGACAGATTTTTTGCACCGATCAAGCTTGCCGACGCCCATGCGCTGAGCAAAGTGATGCTGACTTGGGAATGGAATGAATTAGTTAGCGAAACGACACGCCACCGGTCAGATCAAGAACCGCCACCGGAGCGTTTTTTGTAGGCGCGCACCCAATAGTTATAGATCATGGCCAAGGTATAATCTTCCGAGATCAATTGACCGCTGGACGACAGAAACTCCACAGTGACCTTATCATCGACTTTCGAGACGCTTACCAAGCTGCCGCGCCGGTTGTCGATCATCTCGCCGACCATGCGCAAAATTTGCGACACCGAGTGAGAGTCGGGCGCCTGTTCGGTTTCTCGCCGCCGTTCACGAGCAACGACATCGAGACGTTCGATGTCCTCTTTCGTGAGATGCCATTCAAAAACTCCTATCGCCATCCGAAGCGCATCACGTTTTTGAAACGACGCCGCGTGGGCGGCGCCCAACTCATTTAAGAACGTCCGCTCCCTCGGCGTTAGCTGGGTACGGTTGCGGGTCTTGTCGCGCACGATGAAGCCATCGTCTTCGGTCGTCACGGAAAACGAATCGATGCTCAAATGGTCGAGGGTTTGTCCGATCGGCCGCAACAACCCCGCGTAACCAAACTCTTCAAGCATTACCTAAACTTCCCATCCCCTATTGCAGACCTTATTGAGACTCTAGAACTAATTTTTACTTTGGATCGAAGGTTTTGTCAAGAAATTACTTAAAGTGTGTTGTAGCAAAGTGATTATGTCAGGGGTTAACGGCAACGTAATTATGTCAGGGTGGAAGGATGACAACCCTGACAATGAAAGACGAGAAACGACTAGACGTAATTCAACGAGTATATCGCAGCGAGATCACCGTGGTTGAGGCCG
>SHYW01000059.1 GCA_009692615.1 Deltaproteobacteria bacterium
TTGCTCTGCTTTTTCTTTCTCGCCCACGCCAAACTCGCAAACGTTGTCTGCTCCCCCACGCTCTTTCCTCCCGCCTCACCTTGTCGGTCTTTCTGCTCTTCGTTATTAGACGACTTGCTAGATGACTTGTTCAGAGATTCCTAAAATGTTTTGATCTCATATTCGTCCTTACCCCAATAATGCTAATTTGCCGCTCGATTGCAAACGACGCGGCCCAGCGTGAACCCTTTCACCGCCGTTCGGCCAGCTGTTTCTCCAGTTGTAAGAGCTTCGGCTTGAGCGCGGCGCCCAACGCCAGCCTCGGGTCCGACGGCGTAAAGTCTTCCTTGACCTCACGGGCGGCGATCACCGGATTGGCGAGTTTGAAAGCTTCGGTGAACGAGTAAGTTTTGCGCAAGGCCTCGTCGAAGTAAGCTCTACCGAAATAGGTCCAATCGGCATCGTTGCTGCAGCCAAAAGAATTTTTGTCCGGGGCCGACGCGGTGATCACTAAAGTGTCGTCATTTTTCAAAGCGTCGACAAAACCGCCGGAATAACAGGCCGAGACCACCACGACGCGGTTCTTGATACCGGACTCGTCCAACAGCGCGCGCAGTTTCTTTGGATCGAGATCGTGGAAGCGGAGCGGCCAAAGATCGAGGGAGAACTGGTGATCTTTGGAACCATGGGAGGTGAGAAACAGGAACAGCAGGTCTTCGTCTTTGTTCATCACCGCGCCGACGCGCTGCAACGCCGCGCCCAAGCTAGTCACGCTCGCCAACGGCGCGGCGCCGGGTTGCTTGCGGTTGTTGATCAAGCGGATGGTCTTGCCGGCGGCGCCGAAGCGCTGTTGAAACAATTCGCTAACCGCGTTGACTTCTTTCATGAAGACGTTCTGGCCGCCGTAGCCGGCCATGCCGATAAAATAAATTTCGACGACACCGGGCCGGCCCGGCTGCACGGCGGCGAGTTCGCGCTCGAGCAATTCGCGCTGGTTGTAAAGATTGTCTTCGCCGAACTGGCCGGTGAGATTGGTCTCGGCGAGTTCGTCTTGGGAGAAGGGTCGGTGCCACAAGCTGCGGTCGCGCTCAATGCTCATCAGTGGATATATGACGAGGATCGAACAGACGATGCTCGCCCACATTCGTCGGTGCAGCGGCGCGGCGTGATTCCTGCGAATAGTTTCGCCGTAAGCGATCGGTATCCACAATGCCGAGAGGATTAGAATGTAGGAGCTATAATCGTCGAACCAGGCGCGATACTTCGACGCCATCAGGTTTTCATAAACTAGATAGCTCGCGGTATCGACGACGACGGCGATCATCAGCAGGGATTGAAATATCACCGGAGTCCGATCACCACGGCCCATAGCGTAGGCGGTGGCGACCGCAGCGAATAGAAAAATCGGCAGATGCACCAGTGCCTCAGGAAAATTATTCCACGCAACTTCGCCGTGAACGCCGGTGGTAGCAACGTCGTATATCACCGGCGGCAATAGCCCAATGATTGCGAAGGCGGCGGCTTGCCACCAAGAAACCACTAGCTGGGTTTCCGTCAGTGGGCGCAGGCAGGTGAGTTTGACGGCGTTGACGAGATTAATTTGCAGCGCGCGCCAGTGATTCACTTCGATTTGCGGTTCTGCTGGTTCCGCTGTCGGCGCGATAACGTTTGGCGCGGTTGTAACCAGCGGCGGTGCGCTTGATGTGATCGCAACGCTGCCTGCGGCGGCGATTCGCCGATTTATGTCGGCTACGAATTCGGCTTTTTCCGCAGGGGATTCGAACGCTGACGTGGGCACCGGCAGGAAGTGCATTTCGTCGATGACAAGCAGCAGCAACTCGTCGCTCTCTTCGACGCCACGCAGGCTAGCCCAAGCGATCGTTGAGCGATAGTTTGGACTCGTCTGGTGCAAGCCGTCCTCTTCAACGCTGATTTCTGTCGATACGCCAATGAGGTGATTCTCGCTACGGTAAAGCCGGTCGAAGCTTCGACCATGGAGAAGAGAGTAGCCGGTATAGGCTAGCGCCATTACATACAGCGAGTTTGTCACGGCACTATAGCCGTTGTAGTACTGAGCGGTGAAAAGCGCGGCGATCATGGCGAGCCACGCCACGTAGCTAAAGAATTTCATGGAACGGCGCAGCGGCATGCGCAGCGCGCGCTGTTGGTTGCGATAGCGAACCGCAACTGCGAATTGCTCGCTGGTGAGTGTAAAAGTGAATGTGGTTTTCATGTTCGGTTGGCGACGTGCTGAGTTGAACTAACGTAACACCGCCGCTTTCCTATGGTCAATTGATTCTGCAATCGGCTTGACCCTCGGAGCGATTCCCCATATTTTCGATTACACGTTACAAACAGAGGTCCATGTGAAATTCGGTTACTACATTCTTAACACTTACGTTCCTGAATTGGATGGCGGCAGCCGAGATGTTTATGCCAAATGGCTCGAACAGATCGATACGGCGGAAGCGCTAGGATTCGATTCGCTGTGGGTCACGGAGCATCATTTTCGTCACTTCGGCGGGCAGATGCCGAGTCCGACGATCATCCTCGCCGCGGCGGCGCAGCGTACCAAGAAGATGCGCTTGGGCGCGGCGGTGTCGCTGCTGCCGATGCATAACCCGCTGCGCATCGCCGAAGAGTTCGCCATGGTCGACCAGTTGTCCCAAGGGCGGGTTTGCTTCGGCGCCGGGCGCGGCATGCATCCCGACGAGTATCAGGTTTTTGGTCAGGATTACGCCACCGCGCAGCAGCGCTTGCCCGAAGCGCTCGACATCGTCATGCGCGCCTGGAGCGGTGCAGAGTTCGAGTGGCAGAGCGAACATTATAAATTCCCCACGCTCAGAGTTTACCCGCAGCCCTACCAGCAGCCCCATCCGCCGATTTACGTCACGGCCAATCGCGATCCGGAGAGTTTCGCCATGATCGGCAAGCGCGGCCATCATTTGATGACCTTGCCGTGGATTGCGACCAATGAAGAGCAGGCACCGCGCATCGAGTGGTACAAGACGGCGCTGCGCGAGGGCGGCCACTCGGTGGCCGACAAAGAAGTGTTCACCATGTATCCGATCTATGTCGGCGATAGCGACGACAGCGCCAAGGCGGAGGTGGAGGAGTCGTGGCATCGCTGGCGTGCTTTTGCCTTGGCAGCCACTGGCGCGTTGCCGGGGACGCCGGCCCACGCGACGCGCTCGCCGCACTTGAGCTACGACTTCATGGCGCGCGACAGTCGCGGCGTGTTCGGAGGGCCGGAAAGCTGCCTGCGGATCTTGAAACGGATCATTGAAGTCGTTGGTACGGACCATATCGGCTTGACCTTTCACTTCGGCGGCTTGAGCCAAGACAAAGTGCTCAAGTCGATGGAGCGCTGCGCCAAGTCGGTGTTGCCGGCGCTTCGATAGCGGAGAAAATAATCACCACGAAGGACACGAAGAGCACGAAGTTCGGAAAAATATTTGTCCAAACCCTTCGTGTCCTTCGTGCCTTCGTGGTGAATACTCTTTTGTACGAAGATGTCGATTCTGCCCATGAAACAACCCGCGAAGACATTACAATTCGAAGAACTCAGATCCCTCGATCTGCAAAAATGCCACAGCGTCGGCGATATCGTCGATGCCATGCGCTACTGCGCCTTCGGCGCGCGCATGCTTGGCGAGGTGGCGAGAACCCTCTGCGAGATGGCGGCGGCGAAGGACAAGCCGCTGCTGATTTACGACGGTCTGCAGAAGACACCGCTGGGGCGATTGCTTAAAAAATTCGTCGCCAACGGTTGGTGCCGGCGTATCGTCACGCCGGCGACCTACGCCAAGCAGAAGACGCGCGGTGAAAATGTCATCGTTATCGGCGCCTTCTCCGAGCGCGACGCCGAGGCGATCTACAAGAAGCCCAAGCGGGCGATCTTTATCAATCCCTTCGACATGGCGCGGCCCGGCCAGGTGCGCGACGGATTTTTCCCTGACGCGGTGTTCGCCGATCCGCGCTACATCATGCCGGTGATTTACGCCGCGCTCGATGAATGGTTGAACGGTAAGCCCAGTTCGGTAAGCGCCTTTATTTCAGGCTTGGCGGCGAATGGCGGCTTGGCGGCCCAGGTAGCCCGCGGCGCCAAAGCGCTTGAAGCGATGACCGACGATAATGATTGCGTGCGCTTTCTCACCGTCAGCGGCGCCATGACCGTCGGCAAGATGGATTTGATTATCTGTGACATGATCGAGTTGGGTTTGATCCACGCGATCTCGTCCACCGGCGCGCTGATGGCCCATGGTTTGGTTTCGTCCATCGGCCTCAAGCATTACAAATACAATCCTAAGTACGACGACACCGAGTTGGCCCGGCGCAAACTCAACCGCGTCACCGATACGCTGGAGCCGGAATCCAATCTCGACACCGTCGAAGAAGTGATCGGCAAGGTGGTCGACAAGATCGACGGCAAGGCGATGCTCAGTCCGACGGCGTTCAACAAATTGATTGGCAAGCATCTGGCCGACAACTATCCCAACGATCGCGGCGTGCTCAAGTCGGCGTATCAACACGGCGTTCCGGTGTTCGTGCCGGCGTTCGTCGACTCGGAGTTGGGCAACGATATCTATATTCACAACATCAAACGGCGCCTGCGCGGCAAGAAGCCGATCCTGATGGACCTGGAACTGGACAGCAAAGAGTTGATTCGCGTGGTCACCGGACCCAAGCGTTTCGGCATACTTTCCATCGGCGGCGGCGTGCCGCGCAACAACGTGCAAAACGTCGCGCCGCTGATCGAGATCATCAACGAGCGGCTCGGCCCGACCTTTCCCAACCGGCGCTTTAGCTACGGTGTGAGAATTTGCCCGGACCGGCCGCACTTCGGCCATCTCTCCGGCTGCACCTATTCGGAAAACGAATCTTGGCGCAAAGCCGACAAGAACGGCATCTATGCCGAGATGCTCGCCGACGCAACGCAGGTGTGGCCGTTGTTGGTGAAGTATGTGATGGAGAAGAGAGCGGCGAAGCGGTAAATAGTTCAACGCTCCGAACTTACCCCTTTGAAAAAGGGCGACCGAGGGGGATTTGAATTTCGTGCGCGTGAAAATCACTGCTGAAGAAAATTCCCCCTTCCCGCCTTTTTCAAAGGGGGGATCGTGCATGGCTGGTACTTATCCGCGACGAGTTATTATCCGGTTGGTATTTGCTGTTGGCATCGCGCTTACGTTCGCTGCACCGGTGCTGGCGCAGAACTTAGAAAAGGTCCGTCTCAGCATCGCCGATCTATCGTTTACTTTTTTGCCGCATCTATTGGCCCGGGACGCCGGCATATTTCGCAAGCATCATCTCGAAGTCGAGTTGATCTACATCGGCGGTGCCGTGGGTCTGGCGGCATTGGCGAGCGGTGAGATCGATTACAGCGCGTCGCCCGATCCGGGCTTGCTTGCCATCGCCAAGGGGTTGCCGTTCAAAGTCGTCATGTTGACGACTAAGGGCCCGCCGTTTTACGTCGTCGGCCGGCCGAGTATCAAACGCGCCGCCGAACTGGTCGGCAAGAAACACGGCATCTCGCGCGTCGGCGCTTCTTCTTATTTTGTCAGCTGGGTGATTTTTCAAAAGCTCGGCGTCGATGCCGACAAAATTATTTATATTCAGGCCGGCTCCAACTCCAATCGTGTCCTGGCATTGACGACGGGCTCGATCGATAGCGCGATTTTTTCCATGCCGACGGCGCAGGAGATGCTCAAAAAAAATTTTCCCCTGCTGGGCACGCCCAAGGAAGTGGGGCAGCGGCCCCATGGCGGCTTAATGGTGCGTAGCGAAAAAATCGACAAGAGCCGCGATCAGGTAAGGCGCATGGCCGGCGCCCTGGTAGAGTCGATGAATTATATCGCTACCAATCGGGCCAAGGTCGCCGACTATGTCAGTGGAAAATTTAAAATCGAGCGCGATTTGGCAGAGCAATTACTGTCGGGCGATTATTTGTCGATGTTGACTATGGACGGCCGCATGACCGACGAGGGCGTGCAAGCTTATCTTGACGAGGCGTTTCAGAATACTTTAGTGCCGACCCGGTTTAGCGCCAAACAGGCGTTGGATTTGTCGCTGCTTGAGCCAGCTGCGGCGCGGCGCTAGGTCAGTAATGCTTCGAGTTTAGGGCTCCGAGTTTCGGGTTAACTCGAAACCCCAAACACGAAACCCGTAACTGCAATTCAGATTCGGAGGCAGGTGATGAAACATAGCACGGAGCGAATTTTGATTTCTCACGTCGGCAGTTTGGCGCGGCCGAAAGATTTGATGGAGATGTTGGTGGCGCGCAATGAAGGTAAACCGTTCGATAGCGCGGCGCTGGCCAAGCGCACCAGCGAGTCGGTGGCCGAGGTGGTCGCCAAGCAGATCGAATGCGGCATCGACGTGGTCAACGACGGTGAGTTGGGCAAGTCGAACTTCTCGCGCTACACCAAAGAGCGGCTGGGCGGTTTCGTCGAACGGGAGGCGGGCGCCGATTTCAAACCGACATCGATCTTCGGCCGCGACATGAAGGAGTTCACCGAATATTTCAACCGCGGCGGTAGAACTGCCATAGGCCATCACGCGCGGGTTTTTTACTGCGTCGAGCCGCTAAAATATATCGGCCAGGACGAAGTGAACCCCGATATCGCCAATTTGCAAACGGCACTGCAAGGCAAGAAATACGCCGTAGCGTTTCTGCCGGCCATCGCTCCGGGAACCATGGAGCACTGGATGAAGAACGAGTTTTATAAAACTAACGAAGAGTATTTGTTCGCCATCGCCGGCGTCATGGCCGAAGAGTACAAGGCGATCGTCGACGCCGGATTCATTTTGCAGATCGACGATCCCGATTTGGCCGACGCTTGGCAGATGCATCCCGAGATGAGCTTGGCGGATTATCGCAAGTATCAGGAGCTGCGCATCGACGCGCTCAATCACGCATTGAAAGGTTTGCCCGAGGAGCGCATCCGCTTTCATATGTGCTGGGGCAGTTATCACGGGCCGCACAAGTACGACATCCCGCTCAAAGACATCGTCGATCTGATTCTCAAAGTAAAAGCGACGGCCTATTCCATCGAAGCGTCCAACCCGGTGCACGACCACGAGTGGCGCGTCTGGCAGGATGTGAAACTGCCCGAGGGCAAAATGCTCATGCCCGGTGTCATCGGCCACTACAGCGACTTCATTGAGCATCCTCAGGCGATCGCCGATCGCTTGGTACGCTACGCCAAGATCGTCGGCAAAGAAAATATCATCGCCGGCAGCGACTGCGGCATCGGCTCCCGGGTTGGCCACCCGCAAGTGGGCTGGGCGAAGTTTCAAGCGATGGCCGAAGGCGCGCGCATCGCGAGCGAAGAATTGTGGGGAAGAAATTAAAAAAGCTTGAAGGATGAAGACGGAAGGATGAAGTCTGCCGGAACTCGGTAGGCTCATCCTTCCGTCGTGTGGGTTACCTGTTCAATCCCAGCAGCTGGCGGCCGTATTCTCTGACGAGAATTTCGCGATCGTCGGAAGTCGGTAGAGTTTTCAGCCGGTCTTCGATGCGGCCGCGCTCTTCCTGTTTGAGATCATTCCAACGATCTAAATCTTTTTTCAGTTGTTGGCGCTCTTCCAACGTCAGGGGTGTGTCTTGATTCTGATCCAACGTCGCCACCGGCATCGGCTGCACGCCGAGCACCACGGCCCGATGGGGCCGGCCATGGTCGTCGTAGATCACGGCGAAGTTGCTGTAGCCGATGGTCGAGATCAACGAGCGCACCGCCGGCTCCAGCGCTTGGCGGTTGAACCGTAAGCTCAACAGCTGCGCTTCCACGCTCGACGGCACGACGATCTGAAATCCTGTGCGAGCGTGAAACGCGTGCAGCGCAAACGGGACCGGCGTCTGCTCGAAGGCGACGGAAATCTCGCCGTCGCGATAATCGATCCACGGCCGATAGAGGTCGTCCATGTCGCTTTGCGCTTTGACCCGTACCGGCATGGCGGCGGTCAAGAAGGCAAGAAGCACGGCTAATTTGATCAGGTACTGCATAGGCTTCACCTCTGTTCATTACAAATAAACAGCAAGCGCCATGCCTCTTTGAGCGGTGTGCCAGGCGCCCAAGATTTCGCGTGATTGTCACCTATCTTCCCTTGCAAGACGGCGAAATGGCCGAAGGCGGACAAATTTGTGCTGGAGTCGTTCCAAAGAGAAAGGCGGGAGCGGAGCTTGGAAGAGAGATTGAGGAATAGTTTGGGGGATCGCCTACGCCACGCTTTGAGCTTTGCGCACACTGGCGATCAGCGAAGTACGCAGTAAAAATTCTTTGTGCGCTTTCGGATCTTCCGCGATTGCGCGCAGCTCGTCGAACTTTTCTTGGCGCGCTTTGGGATCGCGCTCTTCGAGGCGCTTCTTGTTGGCGATGGTTTGTTCTTGCACCGATTCGATGTTGCTCGTGCGCCGCCGGCGCGTGTAGCGGTCGAGCAACGAATCGTCAGCTTTTTTAGTAATGACCTGATGCAGCGTGTCGACCAATTCCATGGCGTCATGAATGCCGCTGTTCAATCCCAATCCGCCGACGGAGTTGTTCACATGGGCGGAGTCGCCGGCGAGAAAAACGCGGCCTTTGCGAAAAGTCGCGGCGACTCGCTGATGGACTTTGTAGAGGTTGCGATGGACGACGTTGTACTGGCGGTTCAATGGGTAAACCCGCTGCAAGCGCGAGTAGGTCGACTCGTCGCCGAGCGCCTGCTCGTCGCTCTCTTCCACCTTGGTCGGAAACACCGCGCGCCAGCGCCCCTTGCCGTCATCGCCGGCGACTTTAAATAAATTCGTCCACTCATCCGGATCGGCGAGGTAGTTGCGGTAGCAACAGCCGCCGAGCAACTGCTGAAAATCTTCCGTCGTCGTGAGCACGAGAAAATTCTCCGGCCAGGTAAAACCTTCGAAATCGATCTCCAACGCTTTTCGAATCGTGCTGCGCCCACCATCCGCGCCGATCACCCAATCGCCGCGATGAGTTTCCACGCCATTCGGACCTTCAGCTGTGACCGTTGCGCTGTCCGAATCCTGAACGACGCCAGTAACGCGACTGGAAAAGTGCACGTCGACATCGGGAAATATTTTCAACCGCTCGATGCCCATGCGCGCCAGCTTGTGCTGCTCGGTCTGAACGACAAACGGATAAGCCGTCTCGTCGCGCAACAGCTCATGATCGAACTCGACGATCTTAGCGCGTGTTGGCTTATCCCAAAACTGAAAATATCGCGCCACCAGACCTTCTTGAATAAACTGATCGATCAAGCCAACCCGCGCGATCATTTCCAAAGTCGAAGGATGGGTCGTCGCCGCGCGCGGGTTGTCGTCAATCGCCGCGTCGGCTTCGAGTAAAGTAACCGCGTAGCCATGCTGCGCCAGCGCGAGCGCAGAGACAACTCCCACCGGTCCGGCGCCGGCTATGATGATGCGGGTCTGTGACATGAGTTAGAAATCTCCTAATAACCTCATTGTTTGATCTATTAGTGCAAAGTAGCCTTCTCATTCAAGCGTCGGACGACGACGCATGACTTGAGCGCGAAGAATTCGGCCCTTGATATAAAAGGCACTAAAAAAAGAGCGAGCCACGGCGATTCGGACCTTCGAGTTTTATCGAAATAGCGATTGTGATCATCCGAGCGTGAAGGACGTTAGGAAAGAATAACAGGAACGCAAATATGATGGCGCGTTGCATGCGCCAGAATGTACGGGATGCCAACGGTAATTAGATCGGCGAAATCGCGACAAGCAGAGGGAAGAAATAGATCTTTTTGTACGGCCGGTTCATGAAATTTCTGAGTTGTCACTGAATTGAAATAGCTTCCGTCATTCAGCACTACATGTCTCTATAGAGACATGCTATAATCAAAACCGGCGCTATTTCAGTAAGATAGAATTTTTTAATATGTTTAATCAGATTGTTTACTAACTTTTTTATATGCTATTTTATATATAACTTGACTCTTACAATATAGTTAATAGTATAATTGTATGGTCCAAAGACGCTTAAACATAGTCGATGAGATGGCGTTATCTCGTCTCGAACCGCCAAGCACAAGGACACACGAACCGTCACCCGGAGATTGGATCAGAATTCTGCGTGACTCATTGCGCATGACTCAGGCCGAACTGGCGAGCCGCGCGAAGATCACTCAACCGCATTTGGCCAGCATTGAGAGTGGTAAGACCGACCCGCAGATCAGTACCCTGAAGCGCATTTTTGATGCGATGTCTTGCGATTTGGTTCTTGTGCCACGACCCAGAAAGGCGATCAAAGAAGTGCTGCGCGGGCGGGCGCGCAGCGTTGCGTTGAAACGCTTAAAACAATCAATGGGAACCATGGCCCTCGAACATCAGGCGCCGGAAGCCGATGCCTTCAAGCAGCTTTTGGAAAAACGCACTGATGAGATTGTGACCGATCGGCGTGAGAAGCTATGGCAACAGCCAGAAGATGAGTGAAAAAACTAAAACGCCCGGCGCCACTCCAGGCGACGACACGTCGGGTCTTATTCAAAGGCAACTGATGGATCGCCCTGCTCGCAATGCAGCCGAGCTAGATGCCATCTCTCGCGCGTACAACAAGCACATTTATCGAGCCCGGCGAAAAAGAGCCGGGACGGAGTGGTTAACCGATCCATTTATCCGCGCCGTCCATTACGACATGTACGGCGAGATATGGGAGTGGGCGAGAAAGTATCGCACCGAGGCCCTTAATATTGGTGTCGACTTTCACCTCATCCCGGAACAGATAAAGTTGCTGTGCGGAGATTTCAGCTATTGGAACGCCGACAAGAGTTCGATGCCGCCGCTTGAAATCGCTGCTCGCTTACAGAACCGACTGACCCGGATTCATCCGTTTACCAATGGCAATGGCAGACACGCGCGACTCATCACTGACATTTACTGTTACTCGGTCAGACTTTCCCTGCCCAAATGGCCGCAGATTCAGCTCTTGTCGGAAGGCGACCAAATCCGATCGCGGTATATCGACGCGATGAAGACAGCGGATCAAGAAGATTATCGTGAGTTGATCGCATTCATGAAAGAGCTTGTTGGGTAGCAAAACTGTCGCACAACAGGACCTGCACAGATTCTATGCTGCTCGGTCTGGACTATTACCCCTTAGGCCGTCTCATCGCGCAACAGCTCATGATCGAACTCGACGATCTTAGCGCGTGTTGGCTTATCCCAAAACTGAAAATATCGCGCCACCAGACCTTCTTGAATAAACTGATCGATCAAGCCAACCCGCGCGATCATTTCCAAAGTCGAAGGATGCGTCGTCGCTGCGCGCGGGTTGTCGTCAATGACCGCGTCTGCTTCGAGTAAAGTAACCGCGTAGCCATGCTGCGTCAGCGCGAGCGCCGAGACGACACCGACGGGGCCGGCGCCGGCGATGATGATGCGGGTCTGTGACATGCAAGCGTCCTTTAAGACAAAGGCCCAAGTCATTACGACCCGGGCCTTTGTGGTTGAGCAAGAAATTCGAGTTTGAAATTCTACACTCCGCCAAACCCCTCATCCTGAGCTTCGGCCAACAACCAAGGATCTTTGATCTGCGTCGTTGGGCCGCGGCCGCTCAATACGCCGACGACTTCTCTCGCTGCGTGGCTTTGGCAGTCGACGTAGGATTCGTCGGAGTTGGCTGAGGTGTGGCAGGTGACGATGACGTTGGGCAGCGTTAATATTTTGTGATCCGCCGGCAACGGTTCGGGATCGGTGACATCCAGTGCGGCGCCGGAGAGTTCGCCGGCTACCAGGGCGTCATATAATCCATCGGTGTCGACCAGGCCGCCGCGGGCGCAGTTGATCAGGTACGCCGATTTCTTCATCATTTTAAATTGTGGCATGCCGAACATGTGTCGCGTCTGTTTGGTCAGCGGCGCGTGGACGCTGATGAAGTCGGAGGTTTTTACCAACTCATCAAAGGAGACCATTTTCACGTTCATCTGTTCGGCGACTTTTGGATCGAGATAGGGATCGAAGGTTTGGACATTCAATCTCATCCCCTGGGCGCGCGGCGCGACTTGTTTGCCGACGTGGCCCAAGCCGACAATGCCCATGGTGCAGCCTTGGATGCGATACACGCGGCCGCGGTAGGCGTGCAGTTCGGCAGTGTGGCGTTTCCATTTGCCGTCGTGGACATATTGGTTCATGCGCACGAGTTTGCGCGAGATGGCGATCATTAAACCGATGGCTTGCTCGGCGACTTCGATGGAATTGCATCCCGCGGCGTTGCAGATGATCAGGCCGTGGTCGGCGGCGGCTTTGAGGTCCATGCGATCGACACCGACGCCGGTGCGGCAGACGACTTTGACGCGCTTCATTTTTGAGATGATGTCCCGCGACAGCGGCACCGAACCGTGCATGATGATGCCGTCGGCGTCTTGGGCCATTTCAATCACTTCGGCGTCCGTGGTCGGACGGCGGATGGTCATGTCGGCGTCGATCTCGGCCAGGATCGGCTTGAGCAGATCCACCGGAACGTCGTTGCTGCCAAAATAAACTACGTGAAACTTACCCATGTGACTCAAACCTCCAGTCCGTAAAAGCGCTTCGGATTGTCCCATAAAATTTTCCGGCGCGCTTCCTGTGAGAGATGCTTATTCGTGGTGAGATCGCCGACGGTGCGGTCGGGGAATTTGCCGATGCAATCGCTGTGCGGATAGTCGGTGGCGACCAGCAAATAATCTTCACCGACATGTTCGACAAATACCGGCGCCAACTCTTCGCCGGCTTCGGCGCTGGTCCAGCATTGGCGTTTGAAATAATAGCTCGGTTTTTCCTTGGTCGTCTTGGCTTGGCCATGGCCGGCATGTTCCCAATGCTCGTCCATGCGTTCCAACCAGAAGGGCACCCAGCCGCAGCCGGATTCTAAATGGGCGACTTTGAGCTTGGGAAATTTTTCCAGTACGCCGTCGGCGCAGAGATTCAAGCAGGAAAGCATCTGTTCCAAGGGATGGCAGGCGACGTGGCGGCCAAACTCGCTGTAGCGGTCCGAGCCGGCTTGCGCCAGTACAGTGCGCGCGCCTTCGTGAACGCAGACGGTCATGCCGAGGTCGGCGGCGGTGGCGTAGATCGGGTCATAGTCCGCGCTCGACATGGTGCGGCCGCAGATTTTATTAGGGCGCCAGAAGATGCCGACCAGGCCCAATTTTTTCGCGTACTTCAATTCTTCCACCGCGCGCACCGGGTCTTGGAGCGGGATCAAGGCGACGCCGTATAATCTTTTACCGCTGGCGCTGCAATAATCCGACATCCGAGTGTTGTAGGCGCGGCAGATGGCGGCGGAGAGTTCCGGATCCAAATTATCGCGCCACATGATGTAGAGGCCGACGGTAGGGAAGAGCACGCCGATGTCGACGCCTTCCTTGTCCATGTCGCGGACGTTGGATGCGGTATCGAACTTCGACGCCAAAGCGTCGGCGAAGGTCTCGCGCCACTTTTTCGAAGCGGCGAAGGTAAAGCCGAAGTCTTCTTGCTTGGTCGCGTCGCGTAGGCGATCGGCGTCGGAGATCAATTCGCCGTCCACACGACGATACGACTGATTGGGTCCTTGAATGTCGACTCGGCTGCGAAACTTCTCTGGCAGATATTTGGCGAACAGATCCGACGGCTCGAGCACATGGCGGTCGGCGTCGATGATCTTGAATCCATCTCTCATGATCGAACTCCTTCGTTAGATTGCGATTGGCTAGCGCGGTGAGAAGTCGCTGGGACCGACAAACTGCCGCGCGCCACGTCATTCATAAGACGAGTTCATGAGAGTAGTCAACAGTAAGTGGGCACACGCCATCGGTGTCGCAAAATCACGCGCAGCGATACTTTTTCTGCCGTTCGAGTTTTTCACCAACCGGGAAAAGATTCGACCCGCCGGGATGGCGCCGCCACGCTGATCGTGAATCGCGATCGGTATTGCGCCGGGGTCTTGCGCGTTCACGCGTGAGATAATACACACCACAAGAAAGCTATTCGAGGAGACCCATCATGAAAAACCAGTTCGACGGCGGTGACGCCATCGTTGAAGCATTCCGCAAGCTCGGAGTCGAATACATTCTATCTTCTCCAGGCACTGAATGGGCGCCGGTATGGGAATCCATGGCCAAGCAGGCGCACCGGCGCAAGGATGGTCCCAAACTTTTGGACGTATGGCACGAAACCCTCGCCGTCGACATGGCGGCGGGTTACACGCTTGCCACCGGTCGGATGCAGGGCGTGTTGCTGCACGCGGGCGCCGGCCTCTTGCAGGGCGCGATGGGGATTCACGCCGCCTTTGTCGCCGGGGTGCCGATGGTGGTGATCTCAGGCGAGTCGATGACCTACGGCGAGCAGCCCGAGTTCGACCCGGGCGCCCAGTGGATCGGCAATCTCAGCATCGTCGGCGGCACGACGCACCTGGTCGATGCGATCGTCAAATATGGCTCGGTAGCGGGCAGTGTCCACACGCTCTACGAAAGCGTCATCCGCGCCGGCGAGCTGGCGCAGCGCCAACCGACGGGACCGACTTACCTGTCGGTTTCGACGGAAACGTTGATGGATGGCTGGACGCCGCCGGCCAATCCACGCATGGTTCCGTCCGCGCCGCGCCTGCTGACTGCGCCGGAGGATATTGCAAAGCTTGCCGCCGAGCTCTCGAAGGCGAAACGCCCCGTGGTGCTCACCGAAGGCGCCGGCCAGGAGGTCGAGACCTACGAGGCGTTGATCGCGCTGTGCGAGAAGTTCGCGCTGCCGGTGGTCGAGAAGCCCGGCGCCCTGTTCGCCAACTTCCCCAAGGATCATCCACTTTATCAAGGCACCGACATCAAACCGTTCTGGAACGACATGGACCTCGCGCTCGTCGTGCGGGTGCGTGTCCCATGGTACCCGCCGAGCAGCCGTCCGCCTAAGGCATCCGTCGCCATGGTCGACGAAGTGCCGCACAATTCGGCGATGGCCTATCAGAGCCATCAGGCTGACCTGTACCTGGAAGGCAACGTCGCGCAGACGCTACGCGATTTGGCCGCTGCCGCCACGGTCGACAAGGCGGCGGTGGAGGCAAGACGCAAAGATCTCAGCGCTGCGCACGATGCGATGGTCGAGAAAAGAAATGCGGCACAAGCAGCGGCGCGTAAGCAGACACCGATCGATCCGGTGTGGCTGTGCGCGTCTCTGAATGCCGTGATGCCCAAAGATACAATCTATATCGATGAGGTCACGACTCACACCGCCACACTGCGCCAACATCTCGTATGGAACCAGCCGCAAAGCTTGTTCACCCGCCAGGGCGGTCTCGGACAGGGGCTGGGTCTTTCGCTGGGGATTAAGTTGGGCAAGCCGGAGCGGCAGGTCGTGACGCTGATCGGCGACGGTGCGTTCCTGTACAACCCGGCGCTTGGCTGCCTTGGAGCGTCGCGCGATTACAAACTGCCGTTCATGGCGGTTATCTTTAACAACAAGAAATACGCCGCCATGCAGGGCATGCATCAGAAGATGTATCCGGACGGGATCGCCGCGGAAATCGATCTCTACCACGGTACCCACATCCACGCACCCGACTTCGTCAAGGTCGCCGAATCCGTCGGCGGCTACGGCGAGCAGGTGACCGATCCAGAGAAACTCCAGGACGCGCTGAAGCGCGGCCTCGAAGCCAACGGGAGAGGCCAGCTGGCGATCATCGATGTGAGCGTTGCATAGATGATACGGAGGGGGCGGTTGTTCCGACGGGAGCAACCGCTCCTTCATAGGTCAAGATGAAAGACATTTATTTCGCGACAATCTTCACAGAACGCTTCGGCAGATCCAAGATCCCCGAACGCCGTTCGGTCCGTGATTCAGGCCATGCGTTTGCGCAGCGGACAAATTGTAAACCGCATGCTTAATTGGATAATCGCCTAGGCCATCGTGGCAAATCCTTCTTTCACGTCTTTCTCGCAGGCGAGCAGTTTATTGGCGCTCGGTCGCTCCAGCATGCCCGCGAAATTTGCCGCGACGTTGGGGAAGGCTCAGATGTCTAGCTCCAATTTGCTGCAAGTAGACGGCACGCCTGGCTCGTAGTAGATTGACGCGCAATCATGAATGTTCGGCGCACACGGTTAATTACCGGGTTAATCCTGCTGACCTATCTGTCGACGCATTTGCTCAATCATGCGCTCGGTTTGATTTCCCTCGACGCCATGGAATGGGGGCGCTATTGGTTTTTGCTTTTGTGGCGCAATCCGCTCGGGACGATCGCGTTGTACGGCGCGCTCCTGACACACTTCAGTTTGGCGCTGTGGGCTTTGTACCAGCGGCGCCGATTGCGCTTGCCGTTTTGGGAAGCGCTGCAGTTGCTTCTCGGTCTGACGATTCCCGCGCTGCTGTCGATTCACATCGTCGGCACACGCTTGATGCATGAATATTTCGGCGTCGACGATTCCTATCGCTTGATGGTCCTCACGTTGTGGCATGCTTCGCCGGTGGCCGGCCTGCGCCAGGCGACGCTGATTTTAATCGCTTGGACGCATGGCTGCATCGGCTTTGGTTTTTGGTTAAGGCTGAAACCTTGGTTCAATCGGTGGGCGCCGTATTTATTGACAGTCGCTTTGTTGCTGCCGGTGTGCGGTCTGTTGGGCTTCGTATCCGCGGGACGGGAAATTTCCAACTTGATCGCCAATCAGCCCGCCTGGCTCAATAGTTTTCTCCTCGCCGCCAAGGTGCCGCCGCAGAGTCAGCGCCAGCTGCTTTATGACATTAACGACGGCATCTGGTGGTTTTGCGGCATCGGTTTGCTCATCGCTCTATGCGCGCGCATCGTGCGCCACTGGTCCGAAGGCGGGACGCGCGTGCGCATCGCATATCCGGGCGGGCAGATCGTCCAAGCGCCGCGCAACTTTTCGGTTCTGGAAGCGAGCCGGCTCCACGGTATTCCCCATGCATCGGTTTGCGGCGGGCGCGGCCGTTGCTCGACTTGCCGGATTCGCGTTGTTGCCGGTTTCTCCGCATTGCCATCGGCGGGCGCCGGCGAACAAAAAGTTTTGCAGCGGGTCGGCGCCGCGCCCAACGTGCGCTTAGCTTGTCAACTACGGCCGACCCATGATTTGAGCGTCGCGCCCATGTTGCCGGCGGGCGCGCAGCCGGATGCGGGCTACTTGCCGCCGAGTTATCTCGCCGGCCAGGAACTCAACATCGCGGTGCTGTTCGCCGACATCCGTTCGTTCACCGGCATCGCCGAGCAGAAGCTGCCCTACGATTTAGTTTTTCTGCTCAATCAATATTTCGAGTCGGTGGGCGAGGCGATCGTCGCAGCTGGCGGCATCGTCGACAAGTTCATCGGCGACGGCGCCATGGCGTTGTTCGGCGTCGATAGCGGACCGGAAGAAGGCTGCCGCCAGGCGGTGACGGCGGCGGTAAAGATGCTCGAAGGCATCGATCGTTTGAGCCGAGATTTTGCCGCCGATCTCGCCGAGCCGCTGCGCATCGGCATCGGCATTCACTGCGGCCCGGCGGTGGTCGGCCGCATGGGTTACGGCACGGCGATAACGCTCACCGCCATCGGCGATACGGTGAATGTGGCGAGCCGCCTGCAAGATTTGACCAAGGAATATAAATGTCAGCTGATTTTTTCCGAGGAAGTCGCCAAGTAAGCCAACGTCGACGTGAGTTCGTTACCGCGCCATGATGTGACGGTGCGCAATCGCGGTGAGGCGTTGGCGGTGTTCGCGGTGAAGGAGGCGGAGAGGTTGGGAAGCCAGTTATCAGTTGTCAGTGGTCAGTAGTCGGTTCATTTAGGAGCGGCGCGTGCTTTTCCGTAGTTTGCCGGCGATGGCGCTGACGGCTTCATTTAATTCTTCGATTCGCAGTAGACGGCAGCTCCAATAAAAAGCCACCGTTGCTAGAGCAATCGCCGCGATCACTCGGATAAATTCGAGCAGCAATCCTTGCAACGGCAGCGCGCCGGCGAATTCGTTGGCTAACCAGGCGACTAGCGCCATGGGCATCGTCGCACCGCAAATTTTTAGCACCGTGGTGCCAAGACGGCGGCCGTCGAGGCGGCCCAAACGGCGGCGCATCAAGATTGCCAGCAGCAAAAAATTCACCAGCGCTACGGCGGAAGTGGAAAACGCCAGGCCGACGTGGCCGAAGCGGCTGACCAGCAGTGAGTTCATTACATAATTGACCGCGATGGACGCCAGGCTGATCAGCATCGGCGTGCGCGCGTCGTTCAAGGCGTAAAACGCCGGCGATAAAACTTTGATCGCGCCGTAACCAGCCAGGCCGATGGAGTACGCGGCGAGAGCATTCGCCGTTTGCGCGGTGTCGAAGGCGGAGAACTTGCCGTGCTCAAATATCAGCGCGACGATCGGTTGCGCCAGCACGGCCAAGCCGACCGCCGACGGGATGCACAGCAAAAATACCAGCGCCAGCGAGTGAACCAGAGTTTGGCGAAATTCACCGTAGTTAGGATTCGCCGAGTGGCGCGACAGCGTCGGCAGCGTCGCGGTGGCGATGGCGACGCCGAACACGCCGATGGGAAACTGCATGAAACGAAACGCGTAGTTCAACCAGGACACCGGGCCGTTGGTGACGGCGCCGGTGGCGGGATCGACGATCGCCGAAGCGAAGTTGGTATTGATGAAAACATTGATCTGCACGGCGGCGGCGCCGATGATCGCCGGCCCCATGAGGCGAAAAATTTGTCTGACGCCGGGGTCGCGAAAATTCCAGTCGGCGCGGTAGCCGACACCGCAGCGGCGCAGGCTCGGCCACTGCACGGCGAATTGCAAAAAGCCGCCGATGACGACGCCGTAGGCCATGCCGGCGATGGCGCTCAAGCCGATGGCCGGGCCGATGAGATAACCGAGCAGCAAGCCGCCGGCGATGGAGCCGAGATTGAAAAACGCCGAAGCCAGCGCCGGCATGCCGTAGATGTTGAACGCGTTGAGCATGCCCATCGCTTGCGCCGCCAAGGCGATTAACAGCAGAAACGGAATCATGATCCGGGTTAGCTCGACGGTGAGTTCGGCCTTGCCCGTCACGGCGATGAAGCCCGGCGCGAGGGCGCGGACGATCTCGGCAGTAAATATCCAAGCGAGGATAGAAATGACTACGATCGCGGCGACGATCAAAGTGGCGACGCGATTCGATAAGCGCAGCGCTTCATCTTTGCCTTTTTGCTGCAAGGTTTGAGTGAAGGTCGTGACGAAGGCGGATGACAGCGCGCCTTCGGCGAGCAGGTCGCGCAGCAAGTTGGGCACGCGAAAGGCGGTGAGAAAGGCGTCGTACTGCAAGCCGGCGCCGAACAGCGCGGCGAAAACTTGATCGCGCACCAGACCGAGCACACGGCTTGCCATTACCGCTAGGCTGACGATGCCGGCGTTGCGCGCGACATTGGCGCGGGATTGTTGGGCGGACTCTTTTTCCATTTCCATGATGAGCGGCGAATGATTTTCCATCGGTAGCATGAAAAGCTCTGTGCGTCGACGCATGGGAAGTTGACAGATCGTTGGCACATCGCATAGGCTCGCGCTTTCGAGACAAGGATCAAGTCGTGGCAGGACGAGAGGTCTTGATCTCACCACGAAGATCACGAAGGACACGAAGTTCGGAATTGGATAATTAACCGCAAAGCTTGTCCTGAGCGAATGCGAAGGAGCTGAGCCGCGCAAAAAGCGCAAAAAAATTCCCAAGGGGAAATCCGATTGTAGGGGCGTATGGCATACGCCCTGGGGTGGTGGAGCGGCGACTGCCCAACGACAACCGGAGTGAATGTCGCCATGACCAAAGCGAAACTTTCGCTCATACAGATTTGTTTGTTGCTGGTAGCGGCGGTCCGGTTGCCGCTGGCGATTGCCGAAGCGCAAAGCGATTCATTCTACAAAGGCAAAACGCTGCGCTTCGTGGTCGGCTCCGCGCCGGCCAACTTTTACGACTCTTGGGCGCGATTGATCGCGCGCTACTGGGGCAAATACATTCCGGGTAATCCCAACGTGATCGTCCAGAACATGCCCGGCGCCGGTTCGATCAGCGCGACTAATTATGTTTACGGCGTGGCCAAGGCCGATGGACTCAACGTCGTGCTGCCGAACAACAGTATCTACATCGAGCAGTTGATCGGCCGACGGGAAGCGCAGTTCGATCTCAGAAAATTTCACTGGCTCGGTTCGGCGTCGCAGGATTCGATCATGTTCTACATGCGTGCCGATACCGGACTGAAATCGGTCGGCGATATCGTCAAGGCCAAGCAGCCGCCCAGTTGCGGCGGCTCGGGTACTACCAGCTCGGATTACATCATCGCGCGGATTTTAGAGTTGACCGTGGGCGCCAAGATCAATTCGGTTTCCGGCTATCAAGGCGGCAGCGACGCCGACCTGGCGGTGGAGAAAGGCGAGATCGCTTGCCGGGCGCACACGCTGGCGTCGCATTATGGCCGCGAACCTTTCAATTCCTGGCACAAGAAAGGTTTCGATTTTCATGTGCTTCAATCCGGCCGCAAACGCGACCCGCGCGCGGCTGAGTCGCCGACGGTTTACGAAATCTTGGATGAGTTCAAAGTCGCCACCACCAAACGGCGCGTCGCCCAGGCGCTGTTATCCGGCGGCGAGTTCGGCCGGCCGGTGCTGGTGACGCCAGGGACACCGCTCGATCGGGTAAAAATGTTGCGCGAGAGTTTTCGCAACGTTCTCAAAGATCCCGAGCTGCTGGCCGAAGCCAAGCGCGCCCGGATGGACGTGGAGTACACTTCGGGTGAAGAGTTGGAAGCGCTGCTCAAAGAAGTGTTGAGTCAACCGCCGGAAGTGATCGAGCAGGCGCGAAAGATTCTCGGCAGTTGAAATTTTCACTCATCGTTACCCGCCCATGGGGTTGCGGCGACTGAACGTAGTTGGGTTGGGTTCTGAGATATGAAATTTGAAAACTGAGATTCCGAGCAAAGCTAAGGAGAAATTTATGGACGTTACCGCAAAGATCGCTCAGTTCGTCGCCAGTGCGAAATATGAAAATCTGCCGGCGGCGGCGATTGCCACCGCCAAGGTCGCGGTGCGCGATTGCCTCGGCGTGGCGCTCGCCGGCAGCAAGGAAGAGGACGCGAAAATTTGCGCCGAGATCGCGCGCCAGGAACAAGCTAAGGAGGAAACCACGGTCATCGGTCAAGGATTCAAATCTTCCGCGCTCAACGCCGCGCTTGCCAATGGCACCGCGGCGCACGCCATGGATTTCGATCATAGCTTCACCATGATGGGCCAGCCGACGGCGCCGATAATTCCGGCGACATTCGCTCTGGGCGAAGCGCTCGGCGCCAGCGGCCGGCAAATCATCGAAGCGTACGCCATCGGTTTCGAGGTGACGGCGAAGCTGGTGCATTCGCTGCGCGACAGCGAGCACGACGGTTGGCACGCGCCGAGCACGTTGGGTTCCTTTGGCGCCGCGGCGGCATGCAGCAAGTTGCTCGGGCTGAACGCCGGCCAAGTTGAGATGGCCCTCGGCATGTCGGCATCGATGGCCGGCGGCGTGGTTGCTAATTTTGGCACGATGACCAAACCGCTCCATGTCGGCCTCGGAGCGCGCAACGGCGTGCTCGCGGCCAAGCTCGCTCAATCCGGCTTTACCGCCAACGGCAAAGCGATCGAATCGGGTTTTGGCTTCTACAAAGTGCTTCATGCCGGTACGTTGATCGATGAGAAGCCGATCGAAGAGTTGGGCCAGTCTTACGCCTTGCTCAGCGACGGTATTCGGATCAAGCCTTATCCTTGCGGCGGTCTGACGCATCAGGTGATCGACTCAATTTTGGAATTCAGAGCCAAGCACGGCCTGATTCCTGAGATGGTCGAGCGCGTTGACGTCGACGTCGCCAAACACACCTTCGAGCGGATTGTTTTTAAAGTACCGCAAACCAGCATCCAGGGAAAGTTTTGCATGCCTTATCTGGTCGCGCGGGCGCTGATCGACGGCAAGGTGTCGTTGCACGCCTTCACCGACGCCGCCGTGCGCGATCAAAATGTTTTGAAGTTGGCCGAAAGAGTGCAGATGAGTCTCGATAATAATCTGAAAAAGACCGACCCGGCCGGCCGCCCCTGCCGGGTGACGCTGCGCTTAAAGAACGGCCAAAGCTATACCCGCGAGGCGCAGCATGCCAAAGGCGGCCCGGAATTTCCGATGACGGAAGACGAGCTGAGAGGCAAGTTTACCGAGTGCGCGCGCGAAACCTTGAGCGCCGAAGCCGCTGAGCGCGCGTTGGCGCTGATCGAGGGCTTGGAGAAGTTGGATAATGTGAGATCGCTGACGGAAATCTTGCGAGGTTAGCGGGCGGCGAAGCCGCAAGCAAAGCTCTGAATATCTCGCGCAAAGATGCAAAGGGCGCCAAGAACAAAAAATTCGAAGCACGAAATCCGAAATTCGAAACAATTTCAAATGACCAAAATAGGTAAAATTCCAAACAAGCTTCCGTCGGATTCGGTGTTTTGGATTTTCCCGATTTGAGATTTATTTGTCTAGGAGTTTGTTTCGGTCCGCGGGGTCTCTTTCGATATTCGGATTTTGGATTAGTTTCGTTGGTTGCTTGGCGCGAGACATCCTTTGTCCGGTTCCGCAGCCGACGAAATCTACAGGGATCGTTGTACAAAGAAGGATTAGGAGGTTTCCATGCCGAGGATAGCGTTGGTCTTAAACAGTGATGACGATCGCCGCAAGGTCAAGGCGCAGTGGCGCATCGGCCCGGGATTGGTGCCGGGCCAACCGAATGAAGGACTCACCGCGCAGATACTGGCTGCGCCGCCACGATTGGCGGACTTCGATGATTCGGGTTGGGACGTCTGTACCGATATTCGCAAAAGTATTTCCAAGGGTTTCACCTTCGCTTGGTATCGCATCGCCGTCGTGCTGCCCGAGCAGTTAAACGGCGTGGCGCTGCGCGATTACCGCGTCTGGTTCGAAACCAACGTCGACAACTACGGCGAGATTTGGGTCGACGGCAAGCTCGATCGCGCCACAGGAGTGATCGTCGGCATCAACGCCCAACAGCGCGTCGAAGTCAGCGCCAAAGCCCAGCCCGGCGCCAAGCATGTGATCGCGTGTCTGGTCGCCAACGGTCCATTGGCCGAACCGCGCGGCGGCATCTTCATGCGCTACGCTACGCTGGCGTTCGAATTGTCGGATCGCGGTTGAATAAATGAAGCGACTTAGATTAACTCGCTCGGCTATTTTCGCCGAACTCTGACTCGTCCGGGCGAGGTGACCGAGAACGCTTTGGTAAAAGGATTAGCAATACAGCAAGGCCCGATCCCGCCTACCGGCTAAGGGGTAACCTTTATTCTAACAATTCCAACCCGGATCGTCTTTTACCTATTTCGCATTTGTAACTGAAGGTAGCATTGGGTTATGGACGGAGCTCTACCACGGGAACGCTGATCTGTGACGCCTGCAAAATTTTATTTGGACTCTGCAAGATTGTCGCTAGGCGTTTGCCGATTTCCGAGCGGACGACTTTAGCGTCGCAGTGTACACAGATGCCGGCCGGGACATTGTCGATAGCGACTAACTTCCCGCGAATTCAAAAGTCCTGCTTGATCGGCTTCTCAACCATCTTTGCATCGCAGATTTCGCATTCGCCGTAGCCGTATTTTTCGGATTTGATTTTCATGGTTTGTTACCTACGCTTCAGTCAAGAATAGACTCCCGCCCCCCCTTCCGCTGCCGACGATAGATTGTAAAGATTGTGATGTCAGACTCCGAAGCCGATCTTTACGGTTTGATTCCCTGTGCCGCGAATGCCTTATCGATAAAGCCGCTATCATCGAGTTTCTTGACCAGGCGCGCGTCATTGAGCTCATCGAGGTTCACAGCGCCGATTTTTGGATTCTGCGCTTTCATCAGGCGCTGCACATGGACCAGGCCTTCGACGGACGGAAGCGGCTTTCGCTCCAAGACGCGCAATAGGTCAAGATAGCCCTCTTCGGCCGCCGCGGCGTTGATTTTCATGCGCCGCATCAATGTTTTGATTGCCGCCGGTTTGTTCTTGGGTGCCAAGATGTAGGCTACCGCTTCGATTTCAGCTTTGAGCAAGTTCTCCAATGTGTCGCTGCGCTGCTGCAAGAAACTTTTTTGCACCACCAAAGCCTGGCTGACGAATTGATGCTTGAGATCGGAGTATTCGCCGATAACCGTGAAACCCTTGAGTTTGATTCGGCTAGAGTTGATGCCGTCAAAGACTGCCGCGTTGACGATACCGGCCTCCAGGGCCTGCACCGTCAGCGCCTGTTCACCCAGCGCCTGGAGCTGCATCTTATCGCGCTGCACATCGAGGCCGAAATGCTCGAGCCAAAGCAACAAGGCCATCCAAGTAGTGCCGCCGATACTTGTCAGTCCGATGCGTTTGCCGCGCAAATCCTCGGGCCGTTTGATACTGGGTTGAGCCATCAAGTCGAAATTGTTGCGGCTGCCAAATGTGGCGATGATTTTTAGGTCTTGGCCGCCGGCGACGGCAGCCAGCGTCGCGCTACCGCCGGTGCTGCCGACTTGGATGTCGCCCGCCGCCAGGCCGGCGACGAGTATTGGCGCGCCGCGAATAAATACGGATTCGACATCAACGCCATACTTGTTGAAAAGTCCCATGTCCTGCGCCAGCCAAAACGGCAGAGCGCGACCCGGGCTGGCGTAGCCAAGAATGATTTTGCCGGCGGTGGCCGCCAGAGCATAACTGGACCACAAAGAATTTAACGCGAGCGAAGTAAATGCGATGAGCAATAGGCGGCGCATAGCCAACGGTTCTCAAATTATAACTTGGCACAAGGATAGAAAAACTAGAACATCTGTTTCCGAGCGCATGTATATCGCCTGCGTGCGAAGCCTGTCAAACACAGCGAAGTCGAGCGAAAGTTACGATCTTCTTGGGGCAGATCAATACGGCGGGCGGACATTGCGTGATCCTTGGCGACTGCCGTGCCTCGACATTTTCAGCAAATCCTGATTTGGATGACAGCCATGAACGAAACAATTTCTGCGATCGAAACTATTTCGCTGCGGGTGCCGTTGGATATCTGGGCGCCGGCGCCGATGTCGCAAGGCGTGCCGCGCACCCATGTGGAAAGCCTCTATGTGCGCGTGACCACTAGCGGCGGCGTGGTCGGTTGGGGTGAGTGCTTCGGCACTGGCCGTCCCATGGTCGTCGCCGCCTTCGACACTTGGATCAAGCGGCTCGCCATCGGCCAGAGCGCCACGGATGAAGAATTGATCCCGCGCATCGAACGCATGCTGCTGTCGCTCAGCCGCTCCGGGCCGCTGGCCCACGCGCTGGCCGGGCTCGACATCGCGCTGTGGGACATTCGCGGCAAGCTGGCCGGCGTTTCGGTATCGACGCTCTTGGGCGGCGCCAAGCGATCCCGCGTCGAATGCTACGCTTCGCTGCTGCAATATTCCGGGAACTCGGAACATATCAGGCGCAACACCGCGCGCGCTCTCGAACGCGGCTATCGTCTGATCAAGCTCCATGAACGCACCGCCGCTGCAGTCGCTGCCGCGCGCGAAGTGACGGGTCCGGACATTCCTCTGATGGTGGATACCAACTGCGCATGGACGCCGGCCGAAGCCGAGGAGGCGGTCGCCGCGATGGCGCCGTCCAAGCCCTACTGGGTTGAGGAGCCGATCTATCCGCCGGAGGATTTCGAATCTCTCGCCAAGCTGCGCGCGGTCACCGGCGTGCCCATGGGGATCGGCGAGAACGGAACCAGCTTGCGCGAATTTCGCAGAATGGTCACCATCGGCAAAGCCGATTTCGTTCAGCCCGCGATGGTCAAACTCGGCATCACTGCCATGGCAAAAGTCGCCGCCGAGGTCGAGCAAGCCGGTGCCCTGTGCGTGCCCAACGCTTTTTATCTGGGACCGGCATTTCTAGCGGCGTTGCATTGCCTCGCGGTAAAAGAGAAAGACTCTCCGCTCGAGCGCATGTTCGCCGACTTCGGCGCGACGCCGTTCGCCAAGACCGTGCCCGTGATCGACGGCGGCGTTGAAGTTCCGCAAGGCCCAGGTCTCGGCGCCGACCCGGAAGACGACCTGATTGCTCAGTTCAGAGTGTAGGTCTGCGCTGTCCAGGCGCAGCGCGCCTTGTCAGGGAGCCAGGGTAACCTGCTGGTAAGGTTCTTTGCCGCGGTGGCGGCTAATTTGAATAGTGACTTTCCGGTCCAGCTTGTTCAGAAATCCGATTAGCCGCTCTTGGCTGAACCGGCTGAATTTGGCGCGCATGAGCGCGGAGATTTTCGATTGCTTGACGCCGAGCAGTTTCGCCGCTTCTTTGGGACTGCGGCCTTTTAAGAGCTTCATGACCTGCACGCCCAAGCAGGCGCGGGTGTAAAACTCGTCTGCGTTGTCGATCTCAAGGTCGGCGAAGATATTGCCGGCGCTCACAGTCACGTCGATTGCCTTACTCATTTTTTGCCATCTCCTGCGCCTCTCGGTAGCGCCGTTTGATTAAATCGACGTCCGGTTTCGGCGTAGCGATGCCGGACTTGGATTTTTTCTGGAACACGTGAAGCACGTGTCAAGAAACAAGACCTGACCCTCATCGCTGTTGACTCGGTTGCAACTAATCAACTGAATTTGTTCATTTAACGTCCGGACACTAATGAGCAACTACTATAAATTAAAGCCCTGACCCCTTATGTTCTGACCGCCTGTGCGAGATGAATAAAAGGGGAAAGAACAAAATTCTTTTCACGGGGAATGTCTGTGCCTACTTGACCTGCAGGCTAATGGGTGACCCCGTTTCTAGGTAGCTTTCACCGGAGCACGAGAATATTAAATTCGGGCAAACGTAATGGGCTTTGGATGCAGTGCTCATGACGGCCTCGCGCAGGTTTAGGTTCAAATCTTGTCCTTTTGCCGCACCGGGGGCCATTAGATCGTCGATGCGCTACGAACGATTTACCTACTACCCAAATACCATTGCTGTTTCGGGATCTGGAGAAGCAGGTACATTCGGTGGCACCGGTAGTCGAGCAAATCCTTTCCTGGGTTTCCACGCCTTTCCCGGCAACCCTTTCTTTATCGCGTCGAGCTCGCGATGAAATATTTTACGCAGTAAAATGACCCCGGCATCAGACTTGCCGAGACGCTCCTGCGAACGGTCCACTATCGCTCCCTGGCCTACCTGGACTATGTAATCCTGAGCATTGACCAGCGCGTTGCCTGCTTGTCCGGCATCGTTGTCGGGCATCACGCCTTTAAATAACTCTTCATCGTATTCTGCCGGGTTATATTTATCGCGCGAAAAAAGCCAGGCCTGAGATTCCTGAGCCACGTCTCCGCGTATCGGTGATGATCGCACGCTAAAAAGCGCCGTATGTCCATCATCTACTGGAACAAACCAGTTAAAGAGATCGGTCCACGGAAATAACTTGGTTTCGCCCTGTGGCTTAAATTGTGTCGGCGTAACTATGTGATTACAATTCGGCCAGTTAAACTCGCTGATTCGAACATTATTAGCCGCGCGAGTAGCAATTTGCCGGATACCCCATTCAGTTTCCTCGTATGAGAGAGACGGCACGGTGTATGAGAGCGACTGACCAAATCGCGACTCTTGATGGACGAAACTGACATGCACGGCATCCATCGAATTCTCTATCCGTTGGAACCAATTACAAGGCCAAATCATGGAGAGTGCCCATTTGATCCCGTAATTACGGTCGATCTCGGCTTTGTGCGCGAATTCGGGAGGCTCGCCTTGACCCATAAAGGCAAACACGAGGCCCGCATATTCTCTTGCCGGATAGCTCAGGATCTTCACCTTGGACGCGAAAGTAGCGTCCTCTGCCGGCATTTCTACACATTGACCGCCACCATCATATTTCCAACCATGATATCTACATCGTATGCACTCCTGCTCAACCCACCCTGTGTAGAGTAATGTTAAACGGTGAGCGCATCGATCTGCGACGATATGGGGTTTCCCGCTTTCGCCTCTGTAAAGAGTCAGATCCTCATTCATGATCCGGATGGGCATTGCTTTCCCAACTTTTAACTCCGAGGAAACGGCCACGGGTTGCCAGAATTTACGCAGCAGCATTCCCATCGGCGTTCTGGGTCCCGCCTGTACTAACTCGGACCACTCATTTGTTTGACTCAATACGTTAGCCATACTAAGCTCCTTTCTCCAATTGAAAGTTTTGCCTTCAGTTATTTGCCTCGATCAGACTTCTCTTTCTTTAACTCCGCCTGGACCTCACGGAGGGGAGAAAGATCCATGACCCGATCAAAAGGGATATCGGCAGTGACCCCGATTTCCTTCTTCATCTGTGCCATGACTTGCCTGAGCTCGCCATCGTTAATGTCCCCGCTCGGATTAAAGGTGCGTATCATGATGTCGTAGCTCTCCAGAGCTACCTCTCGCTTCAGATTATAATCTTTCTGTATGTAATTAACCGTTTCTTCCGGACTGTTTATGATTCTGTCTATTGCGCGCAGGGTCGCGCGGATGACCTGTTTGGTTTGGTTGCGCTTCTCCGTTAAGTGCCTCGTGGTCACGGCAAGACCTCCCTGGACGCCCGGGATGTGAAAGGCATCGCCGAGGTAGACATATCCCGACGTGGTTGCCATAGAGGTAAAAGGCGGCGAGATACTCGCGGCGTCGACAGTCTTATTGATAAGTGCCATATAGCTCATTGCGCTACTTCCGGTGCCGATATAGAGAATCTTGCGTCGGCCCTGGCCGAGCTTGTCCATGGTCGCAAGCGCCGCATAGTGGGTCGCGGTCCCTACACCGTTCACCGCGATGGTATTGACGGTGTCAGCGATTATCTTCGACTGGCCGATCAGACTGAAGCTCAATCGGGTCTGAAAAAACATGACGGACCTAACCGCTGCCCCGCGGATCGCCGCTCGCATGGCTATGTTCGGCGCCGCCGTATAGTCGATTTCGCCCGCCTGCAAGGTAGCTCCTGCGATCGTGCCCGGTATCATGATAAGTTCTAGATCAATCCCTTCGTCTCGGAAGAGACCCTTTTCTTTGCCGAGGAATAAGGGAACATAATTCATCGACTTGACCGGAACGGCGATGCGGACTTTTTCGAAAGTACTTGGGACCTGGGCCAAAAGCGGCTCGAAGGAACCACCGATTAAGAACATAAGGGCGAGCGGCAGCCCTGCCCTAATAAGCCCTTGTCTGATATTAGTTATTTTCATGCTCATCTTGTCTCCTTCAACGATAGCTCCTTCCCCCCGCGTGTAGTCTGTGGTCAGGTCTTGCATTTTGCCATTTGCTATTTAGGGAATCTCTGAACAAGTCATCTAGCAAGTCGTCTAATAACGAAGAGCAGAAAGACCGACAAGGTGAGGCGGGAGGAAAGAGCGTGAGGGAGCAGACAACGTTTGCGAGTTTGGCGTGGGCGAGAAAGAAAAAGCAGAGCAAGCGGGAAAAGTTTCTGTGCGAGATGGATCGCGTGGTGCCGTGGGGGAAATTGCTAGCGTTGAT
>SHYW01000060.1 GCA_009692615.1 Deltaproteobacteria bacterium
ACGCACACACTTGGCCTATATCGAACCAACTCCAACAAGGTGGGGTTCCGCTATGGCCAGGTTTCTAACTTACGACCTCAACCCAACGCACTACCCTGACATAATCGCGTTGCTGTTAACATGACATATTGACGTTGCCACGACACGCGCGGAGAATCGTTTGGTGCCTGGCGCCTTCGGTCGAGCAGGATGCGAAAACCCCTCGGAGCCCTTCGACGAGCTCAGTACAAACGGATCGGAGATCGAAATTCTTGAGAAAAATCCGTTCATGCTGAGCCCGTCGAAGCATGTTCCGCTTTTTTCAGCGGCTGGCTAGCGTTCATTTCGCGCCATTCGCTAGTTTGACTCCCGCTGGCCCATCGGTTACGGTTTTTCAAATCAAATTTTCGAGAGTGAAATTAGCGAATGTCGACCAAACCAGAAGCGCCGCAGTATCGTATCGAAGAATATATCGTCAAGGAACAGCCGTTTTACGTGCCCAGTTCTGACGAAGTGGAAATTTTTCAAGCCGCCTATCGCCAGCATGTGCCGGTTCTTCTCAAAGGGCCGACGGGCACGGGCAAGACGCGTTTCGTCGAGTATATGGCGTGGAAACTGGGCCAGCCTCTGAGCATCGTCAAGGATGGCGCTAAAGCGGCGAACAACGGTTCAGCGAATGGCGCGGTGCCGCTGGTGACGGTGGCCTGCCATGAAGATTTGACCGCCAGCGATCTGGTCGGCCGCTATTTGCTCGACGCCAACGGCACGCGTTGGATCGATGGGCCGTTGACGCGGGCGGTGAAGGTCGGCGGCATTTGTTATCTCGACGAAGTGGTCGAGGCGCGCAAAGATACGACCGTGATCATCCATCCGCTCACCGATCATCGCCGTTTACTCACCATCGACAAACTCGGCGAGGTGGTCGAGGCCGCGGATAATTTTCTCCTGGTGGTTTCGTACAATCCCGGCTACCAGAATGTTTTGAAAGACTTGAAGCACAGCACGCGGCAGCGTTTTGTCGCCTTGGATTTTCAATTTCCCGAAGCGGAGCGCGAGGCCAAGATCATCGTCCATGAGTCGGGCGTCGATGGTGAGATCGCGGCGCAGTTAGCCAAGCTCGGCCACAAGGTGCGCAACCTGCGCGAACATGGACTGAAAGAAGGCGCGAGCACGCGGGTATTAATTTACGCCGCGCGCTTGATCAAGGAAGGCATCGCGCCGCGCCGCGCCTGCCACGTTGCGGTAACCTGGGGCATCACCGACGACGCCCAGGTGCAGCGCAGCCTGGAAGAAGTCGTCGCGGCGATCTTTCCGTGAAAATGCTGAAGAAAGAATAGCCGCAAAGAACGCAAAGTTCGCAAAACGGGCAACCCCTAATTCTTGTTTTGCGCCCCTTGCGTTCTTTGCGGCCAATCATTCCGATGTCCGAGCCTGATTCACCCGCCGTTGAGCTGGCGCCGATCCGTGAGATGCTGCGGCTCTATTGCCATGCGCTCACCGAGCGCAGCGTCGATTTGCACGATCTCAAGCAACTGATCGATAAGAATATCGGCTGGTCGAAGAACGATGTCGCGACCAGCGATGGCGCGGCGATTTTTTTGCCGGCGATTGTCGAACGCTATGCGGCCGAGAGCGACAACTTCGACTTTCTCAAAGTCATGCTGACGCAGCAGGCGGGCCATATCGAGTTCGGCAGTTTCGATTTCGAGTTCGAGCGGCCGTCAACCCAGTTCGACGACTTGCGGCCAAAGCTAATCGCCGCGCCGGAATATCACGACCACGACCACGGCCACGAAGGTCATCACGAACCGGCGAGCGTCACCGAACTGACGCAGCTGTTTAAATTATTCCCAAACAAGCGCTTGGCTCTCGATATCTTTTCCATCGTCGAAAGCGCGCGGGTCGAAGCGCGCATCATGCGCGAATACCGCGGCATCGCGCTGGTCTACGGTGAAATGCGCCGGCGCACTTTGGCGTTGCGCCAGGAATTAATTTTCTTGCCGGCGCGCGAAGCGCTGTTGGAGTTTATGATCCGGCTGAGTTTGGGGCAAACCGACGGCGTGAAGGTTCCCAAGAAGCAGATCAAGATCGCCGGCGAGATTCGCTCGTTGCTGACTCTGATCGCGACGCGCGACGCGACCGTGGAGGACAGCGCCGAAGCGACGCTGCGGCTTTACGCACGCTTAGCTAAAATCAAGAACGACTATCTCGATGAAGACCAATTTGCGCCATTCGGCGGAGAGCCAAAACGGTCAAGCCGGTGGCAAGATCGAGATGCCCACAATGAGTTGCCGCAGTTGGTCGGCAAGGAACGCGAATATCTGGCACCTCAGGGCGTCGACTATCGCGGCGACTTTCGGCCGGAGCTGGCGCAGTTTCTGACCAAGGCCCAGGCCAATTCGCGCGAGCAACGCAAGTCTTTGACGCCGGAAGAGTTGGCGGATTTGCTGCGCAGTCAGCGCGCCCCCAAACCGCGCGACGGTGACGACGACGACGGCGACGAACAAGATCCGCAGACCAGTCAGATGGTGCAGAATCTGCTCAAAGAACTCGACCAGCGCGATCCACGCATGCAGAGCGTGACGCGCAAGCCGGCGCCGAGCCAGGATGACGACACCGGTCCGCTGACGGCGAGCCAGCCCAATACTTTTATCTACGACGAGTGGAATGCGAGCGCGAGCGCTTATCGCAGCCGCTGGTGCAAGGTTTACGAAAAGACTCTCGGCATCGGCGATCTGGCTTTTTATCGCGACACGCTGCTCGGCCACGCTGGTCTGTTGCAGCAGATTCGCCGCGAGTTCGAGCAGGTAGTGCCGGAGATATATCACAAGGAAAAACGTTTGCCGGACGGTTCCGACCACGATCTCGACTTGGCCATCGAGGCGATGAGCGATCTGCGCAGCGGCATCAGCCCATCGGAGAAAATATTTTGGCGCCAGCATAAAGTCGAGCGCGACGTCGCCGTGGCATTCTTGCTCGACATGAGCGGCTCCACCGGTGAAGCGATCAAGACGGTGGCCGGCAGTGGTACGATTTCGAATTCCAGCCCGCTGGGCGAGCGCTCCCAGCGGCGTATCATCGACGTCGAAAAAGAAGCGATCGTGCTGATGATGGATGCGCTCGAAGCGATAGGCGATCGCTACGGCGTCTACGGTTTTTCCGGCCATGGCCGCGACAATGTCGAGTTCTACGTGATCAAAGATCTCGCCGAGGATTTTTCCCTGGACATCGCCAAACGTTTCGGCCGCATCGGGCCGCTGCACGCCACGCGCATGGGTCCGGCGATCCGCCACACCACGGCCAAGTTGCGCATGCAGCAGACGCGCTCGCGGTTTCTCTTTCTGATCAGCGACGGCCGGCCCCAGGACCGCGGCTATTCGCAAGAGGGCGCGGAAAAAGGCTACGCGGTGCAAGACACGCGCATGGCGCTGATCGAAGCGCGGCGCGAAGGGATTCATCCTTTCTGCTTAACCGTCGACAAAGAAGGCAACGATTATCTGCGCACGATGATGGACGACTTTAGCTACGAAGTGTTGGCCGATGTGAGTTTGTTGCCGCGCCGGTTGCCGCAGTTGTATAAGAAATTGACGACCTGAAATTTAGTCGGTTCCCATCGTTGTAGGGCAGACCCCTGGGTCTGCCCTCCGGAACGGGCGACCACTGGGGGCCGCCCCTACGCCGGAGATAGAATCGTTTTAGAACCGGGGAAGACCGTAATGGCGAAACAATACAAAATTATTTCCGGCGATTCCCATCTCGACATTCGTTCCGAGCGCTGGACGGCGCGGGTGCCGAAGCGTTGGCGCGAACGGGCGCCGCGCACGGTGATTCTCGCCAACGGCAACGAGGGGATTCTCGTCGAGAACCGCGCGCCGCGCAGTCCGGGGGCGACGACGATAACCGGCATCCCTTACGAAAAACATGGGCTGCAAAAATTTTGGTTCGAAGGGCCTGGCACCGGCGCGCCGGAGCAAAGGCTTTGGGAGCAAGATCAGGACGGCGTCGACGCCGAGGTGCTTTATTCGCACGGCAGTTACGCCGAGTTTTGGCGCGGCATCGCGGACGACGACGCGTACAAGGCGATGATCCGCGCCTACAACGAGTGGCTCGCCGAAGAATACTGCGCTTACAATCCGCATCGCTTGCTCGGCATGGGCGTGATTCCCGACACCGGCGTCGATGATGCCATCGCCGAGATGAACTACTGCGCCAAGGCCGGATTAAAAGGAATCAACCTACACCGCTTCCCGAGTGGCAAAGGTTACGTCACGGTGGAGGACGACAAATTTTGGGCTGCCGCGCTCGATCTCGACATCGGCGTGACATCCCATACCAACGGCGGCACGACGCGGCTCGGGCCGAAAAATGGCGGCGTGTTTCAATATCCTAAAGTTTTGGTCAACGCAGGCGGTGCTGAACGCGATCCGGTCTCGTTGATGTTTCGCTTCGCCGGCGAACAGCCGATCGCGCCGCTGCAAATGGCCATGGCCGGCGTCTTCGACCGCTTTCCCAATCTGAAAATTTATTGGGCCGAGAGCCAATGCGGCTGGCTGCCCCATAGCTTCGATCAGATCGACGATAACCACGAGCGCAACCGCTACTGGGGCGAGCGCGATTTCGGTTTTAAAGTGCCCAAGAAAAAACCCAGTGAATATTTGAAAGGGAATTGCCTGTGGGGTTTCATGCGCGACGCCTGGGGTGTGAAATGCCGCAATGAAATCGGCGTCGACATTCTCATCTGGGGCAGCGACTTCGCCCATGCCACCGGCGATTGGCCCCACTCGCAGCGTCTGATCGACGAAACCTTTGTCGGAGTCGCGCCAATCGAGCGGCAAAAAATGCTGCTCGACAACGCGATTGAATATTTTCACCTCGATGCCAATGCCGATCTCGACCGCTATGGCAAAGCGATGCAGGGGCAGAACGTTTCGGGTTTCGAGTCTCGGGTTTCGAGTTAGAAGAAAGGACGGAGGCCAATACAATGATCGCCATCCAGTTTTTTGCGGTGATTTTCTTCTGCCAGTTTGCGGCGCTGCCGCAATTTGTTTTTGGCGCGCAGGTCGCGCCTGGCGATCCGGCGAATTTAAAAGAGCTGATCGCCAAGGCGAAAGCGTCGAGCCACGTGGTGACGTTGGCGCTTGAAGCCACCGAGCCGGATGTGGTGCGCGCTAAGGAACAGGCTTTCGAAAAGAAATTCGGCTTTCCGTTGAAACTGGAATCGCAGCCCGGCCATCATCGCGATATGCCGGTGAAGGTCGTCGAGTCGGCGAAGTCGGGGCGCGGCGTCATCGATATGTGGGATGGCAACACGCGACGACCGCCGTGGGAAGCGATCTACGAAGGTTGGCCGTTAGCCAAAAAGCTGCGTTCGGTGGTGCCGCAGATCGGCGGCGGTCCCGACGGCGCGGTGTTGAGCGACCACTGCATGCACGCACAGATGGGCAACTGGTCGCTGGTCTACAACACTCGGCGCGTCAAACCGGCGGAGTTGAAAGGCATCAAGCTCGAAGACTTGACTGGCGAGCGCTGGCGCAATCGAGTCTTGTGGGACGCCCAAGCGCTGGGGCTGTTCGCGTTACCGTTCGCGCCGGGTTGGGACGTCGAACGGATGAAAACTTTCTCTCACAATCTGGGCGCCAACGGCACCAAGCTGGTCGCCGGCGGCAGCATGAATTTGATCTAGTCGCTGATTCAAGGCGAGGGCGATGTCAGCATGGTGTCGATGAACTGGGTATTGCCGCAGAAAAAACTCGGCGCGCCTTTGGATGTCGCCTTTGCTGAGTTCGTCCTCGGCAACTCAACGGTGACTTGTCTCACCAAACCTCCGGTGAACGATCCGAGCATGACCGCGCTGTTCTGGGGGTGGGAAGCGTTCGACGGCAATTATTTAGAAGCGCAGATCTCCGGCGCCGGCGCGTTCCGTTTGTTTCAGGAGGAAGAAAAATATCTTCCCTTGGTGCGACTGGCCCGCCAAAACGGCATCACCAAGATGGAACAGGTCATCGGCCCGAAGACCGAAGAAGAGTCGGAGAAGGCGAGCGAGTACCGCAAGATCGCGATTCAGGCGCTGAAAGACGGCATCGCGAGTAAGAAGAAAATTACGCGGTAATGCGTTGCGCCCGCGGGGCCCAATTTTTTATTAATGGCTTATGTGTGGTGGTGGTCTTTGTGAATTTTAAGTTCGACAAAGGCCGGTCAGCATATTACTAGGTAGAAATGAATAACCATGGCTTCAGAAGCTGGATAAAAACCATCGGGGCTTTAAGAGCCGGCCTGCTGACAGTCGCTCTCGTCGGTAAAGCGCTGCTATATTTCTTCAATTCGCCCTCCTTCACGTCGAGAAATCCATTGATACTTCCGTTTGCTTTTCTAGTCGCTCTAGATTTCGCTTCAGCCGTTGTTTCCAGTGTCATTTTTGTGGAGTGCCTAAGGATTTTAGCCTGTCGTTCAACATCATCATGGGGTCTCAAGAAGCATTTCGCTGATGTATTCACGTTTGTCGCTCTTTTCGGCGCAATCAAGATGTTTTTTGGCTCTCAACCCTCGAACAGCTATAACGATTACGGCTGGTCTTTAGCGGAGAAAGGAGATTTTCTGAAGGCCAAGCTTAGTCTTGATATAGCTATTAAGTACTACCCTAAGCACACGACTGCGTATCTTGAGAGAGCCTACGTCCACAGAAGGCTGAGCGATTTTGCAGCTGCACTCAATGACTGCAACAAAGCCGTTGATCTGGCTCCGAAGAACGCTGACACATACGCATGCCGTGGCTATACGTACTACTATCTCTGTGACCGTGACAAAGCCTTAGATGGATGGAATAAGGCAATCTCTCTTGATGTAAATTGGTCTGGCAGATTAGATAAATGGACGAAGGCTGTAAGGGATCCATCTTACAAGTGCTCAACCTCTGGCTAACGCAGACCACGCGAAACGCCCGGCGAGTTATCTAGCGTGTTCCTCCTTTTTAACTCACCGAAAATCCCTGTGGAGAACTTCCATTTTTCGACGCTGGCCCAAACGGATCGCAGGTGGATTCTACGCAACAGTTAACAGAGCGTCGAGCGATTGCTCGTCGGCGTGATTTATTAGTAAGCTGGTTCGATTTCCAATCCGTCGGTTCGGTCTTGGTGCTGGTTGTCCTCGGTGTGCTCGTCGTCGTTCCACTCGTTTTCATGTTGCTGGCGAGCTTGCGTCCAGCGGGCGTGATGCCGCTTGCTCCCGGTGTTTTCACGATTCAAGCGTACGCGCAGGCTTACGGCGGCGCCGATATTCTAGCGATTATCCGCAACACGTTGATTTACGCCGGGCTCGGTGTGTTGTTCGCGCTTCCCATCGCGTTCGGCTTTGCCTTTCTGACCGAGCGCACCGATATGCCGCTGCGCGACGCGATGTACGTGCTGATGTTCATTCCCATGAGCACGCCGGTGTTCGCTACCGCGCTCGGTTGGGTGCTGCTGCTGGGGCCGCGCGGCGGCACGATCAATGTTTATCTGCGCGCGCTCGCCGGCAGCGATGCGGCGGACGGGCCTTTTAATATTTACAGTTTGCCGGGTCTGATCTTCGTACACGTGCTCGGCATGGTGCCGACTATGTGGCTGTTTCTCACCGCGGTGCTGCGCCGTATGGACCCGCTGCTCGAAGAAGCTGCCGCGACTTCCGGTGCCGGGCGTTTGCGCGTCTTGAAGACCGTTACGGCGCCGCTTATGCGTCCGGGCGTGGCGGCGGTGGCGATCTATTTTTTTCTCACCGGTCTCGAAGCGTTGGAACTGCCGTTGGCGTTAGGCCCGACCGCCGGCATCGAAGTGCTGTCGACGAAAATCTTTTTCAGCCTGATGCCGACCGGCGACGCTGGCGTGAACTACGGCGTGCCCGCGGCGTTCGGTTTGCTCGGTTTGCTGATGGGCGTCGGCGGCACGCTGCTTTATCATCATTTGGTGCGCCAGGCTTCCGACTTCGCCGTCGTAACCGGGAAGGGCTACCGGCCAAAGATCATCGAACTCGGTCGCTGGAAATATCTCGCGCTGGCGGCGATCTGCATTTTTGTTTTGGTCAAAGTGGTCCTGCCGTTTTCGGTTTTGCTTTACGCGAGCTTCCTGCGCTTCTACGTGCCGCCAATCCGCGAATATCTGCCGGACATGAACTGGACGCTGCTCAACTATCAACGGCTGTTCGATTACCGTTTCTTCGGCAGATTTTTCGTCAATACTTTGATCGTGTCGATGCAGGCGGCGACGATCACGATGCTGCTAGTCACTTTCATCGGTTGGCTGGTGGTGCGCAGTCCGTCGAAGCTGAGCAAGCTCATCAATCTTGTCGCCTTCATGCCGCTAGCGATTCCCGGTGTGATCTCGACGCTGGCGCTGTTTCTGATGTTCGTCGGCACGCCGCTCAACGGCACACTGGCGCTGATCACCCTCGCGTTCATCGCGCGATTCCTCGCTTTCGGCACGCGTTTGATGCACTCGGCGATTCTCCAAATTCACAAAGAGTTGGAAGAAGTCTCGCACACCAGCGGCGCGAATCAGTTTCAGACGTTTTGGCGCATCACTTTGCGTCTGCTAATTCCAGCATTCATGAACGGTTGGCTTTGGGTTCTGGTCCATGCCGCGAAAGATTTCTCCGTGGCGTTGATGTTGGCGTCGGCCGGCAGCGTCGTGGTCGCCAATGTGATCTACGAGTCGTTCGTCGGCGGCCACTTCAACTCTTCGGCAGCCATGTTGGTGGTGCTGATTACTTTTAACTTGCTGTTCGTCATCGCTGGACGGAAGTGGATCGGCAGCACTTTGGCGCAATAGCGCTCGGGAAGTTCAATAGCAGCTCAAGTCTTATCTGTCGGTCGGCCCTTAATCGCTACCGCGGCGATGACGAAGTCTAACAGAGCGGTGCCCAAGAAGCCGACGATTGTCTGAACCGCTAGATACTTCTCCGTGTAGATATACACCGAGATGTTGGCGATACCGAACAATGTCCATGTAGACCAGCTTACACCGCGCGTCGAACGGCTTCTGACGATGGCCAATAGTTGAATCAAAGTTGCGGCAGGGAAGATGATCGCCGGCAGCCAGCCGGCAATACTGATGATATGTGGATGCATTTGGTTATTCCAGCATGGAGATTGGAGGAAGTGAAACGGTTTAGGCGGGGAATTCGGACCGCACTGTTGTGTCAGGCGCCTGTGGAGTGAGCAGTTTCTTTAACGTGGGTAGCTAGCCATGCCGCAAGTTCTTCGCGTTTCATTTTTCCCGAAGCTAGATTGAGTATGACTTGTTCTTGGTCATCAATGGGTGCATCGATTTCAAATCGATTCAAAATCAGAAAAGTCTCCATTGCGGCGTGCCCGATCCGTTTGTTGCCGTCAATGAACGGATGGTTCTGAATGAGCGAGAATCCCAGAGCGGCCGCTTTATCGGTGATCGTCGGATAAAGAGCTTTCCCGTCGAATGTCATGCGGGGCTGAGCGAGCGCTGACTCCACGGCATGTAGATCGCGGATGCCAAAACTTCCACCGCTGCGCTGGATGATCCGGCGGTGTAGATCGAGAGCTTCGTTTAGAGTGAGATAACGCACTAGGCGAGGCGGCGGTAAAGCTCGGAGTTTTTGTTGAGAACGTAGTCAGCTGCCTGCTGGAACGCTTCCTCTGGGCGTGCGATCAATTCGTCAATCGTCACACGTACAAGATCTTCAGGAGTAATGTTATACCGCTTGGCGATTTCTTGAAGTTTTGAAAGGCGATCATCGGAAACTGTAACGGTGATCGTGCTCATGGCGACCTCCTGGTTGACAATAAGAGAGTAACATTACCGCCAAAAAATACTACGGTAGCGCGTATGGGGGGTGCCTCAGTGACTGGATAAGCTATTTTCAATGGCTGACACAAACATGAAACCCTGTTCAACTCCGATGTTTGGAGTTGCGCGCAACTTTGCCTCGTAAAAATACTGGGGATCACTGTACCCAGGCAAAGAGTAGTAAAGCTTTATTTCAATATACAGTCGAGTCTTGTCATTAATCACGTCTTTAACAGATGCGATTCCATCGACGGTGACAAACTGGCCGGTGTATTTGAATGTGTTGTCTGGTAGCAGATATTTTGCCCCGTTTACGTCCTGTTGAATCAATTTTGTTGTCTCTCGATCATTGCCGTCAGTAATGTATGCTTTAAATTGTTCGCGCAACACGACGCCTGGAACTTTTCCGGCGTTTTTTATGATTGCTGTCCATTTAATCTTATTAGGACTGTCCATATGTGTTTCTCTATTCACAATTTCGATTCCAATATATGGTCTGTTTGAAATGTTGTATGTCTTTATCGCGTAAATTATCCCGATAGTGCTCATGGTCAGTGAACACAAAGATATAATTGTTGTAATCGCCGGGATGGCTTTTCCCTTAATATCCATTTTAATATTCTCTAACTCATTCAGTCTGTGGGCCTATCCATTCTCCTCCCGATCCAACCCCGTCATTTGCAATAGCGGCCGGTCGGTGAATGAAAAAAAAATCGCCGGCTCGGTCTGCGAGAGATTCTTATGCGCGTGCCAACGCCAGGAGGGGACGGTGTAGCTGTCGTGTTCGTCCCACGGCATTTCCACTGACTTGGTTTGGTCGATAATCGTGACACCTTTGCCTTGGACGCAGTGGTACATGTGGGTGCCGGTGTGGCGGTGGAATTTGGTTTCTTGGCCGGGCTGAAGCATCTGTAGGTAGCAAGTCATGGTTAGAAACGTGTGGCCGCCGTCGACCGGGTTTTTGTATTCGATGTACAAACCATCGTGGGGATCGACGATGCCTTGCTCGCCTAATTCTTTTAACGCTTCGAGGGCTTCGTTCCATTTGTAATGATAAGGAACTCCGGCGGCGCCTTGGTAATCTACTTTCGGTTGGCGCGCTGGACCGTAAAGGCGGCGCGCGGCGCCGTGGTTTCTCGTCAGTGGCTGCTGTTTACCCTCGGCCCATTCTTCGCGAAAGATGTGCGCGTCGAGAAAGCCGACCACGCCGGCGTCGAGGGCGTCGATCCAGATGATCGGTTCTTTGGAATTGTTCACGTGGTCGTGCCAGACCCAGTTGGGTTGAATCAACAAATCGCCGGGCTCCATCACCATCGGCTCGCCGTTCGAAGTCGTGTAAGCGCCGCCGCCTTTGACGACGAAGCGCAATGCGGTGTTGGTGTGGCGGTGCGCCGCCGCGGCTTCGCCAGGCAGAACGATTTGAAATCCCATGGCCAGAGTTTTGCTGCCGGTCTGCAAGCCGACGTTTCTGCGAAAGGCGTCGGGGCCGATGCGGATGACTTCGGTGGTTTCCATTAAGACTGGCAGAATTTCTTTCCAACGCCACAGCTTCGGTTCCATGCGTTGGGTATCGCGCTCGTTTTGCCAATAACCGCGCAGGCCGAGCTCGGCGAATTTTTGGTGCAGTTGTTGGCGATCTTTGGGTTCATTGACGGCGGCTTTGGACATGACATTCCTCCGGCGGCGCTTAAGCTAAAACGTTTGTAGCAAATTCATCTCTGCCGGCGCAACTTGGTCTTTACAAGCGGAACCGTTTCCGGCTATGTGTTGAGTAACTTTTTCCCAATCCCCTGGAGGTTCGATATGGTAACGGCGAAAGATGTGCAAGGCGTGATGGGCATGATGCCGGCGTTTTCCACCAAGGACGCGGGCGATTTGAATTCAAAAAATACCATCGATGTCGACAATCTCAAAGCCGGCGTCGAGCGCATGATCGGCGACGGCATCGACGTCATCACCGTGTCGGGCAGCTTCGGCGAATGCTACAACCTGCATTGGGACGAATACAAAACCTTGGCCAAGGCGAGCGTCGATGCGGTGAAAAAACGCGTGCCGCTATTCATCGGCGCCACCAGCCCCAACGTGCGCGAAGTGGTCGAGCGGTTGAAATTCGTGCAAGACATCGGCGGCGACGGCACGCTGCTCGGCGTGCCCTATTACGATGCCCAGTCGCCGGAGTACATAGCGGATTTCTACACGCAGATCGCCAATATGTTTCCCAAGCTGGCGTTTCTCATATATCACAATCCGGTCAATCACAAAGTTAAAATTCCGGTGTCGATCTTTCCGCGCTTGGTGCAGTGCCCAAACATCGTCGGCATGAAGGACAGCCATCGCGACACCCGCGAGTTTCTCCGCTTGATGGATATCATCCGCGGCAAGATCAGCGTGATGACCAATCAAGCGCAGATGGTTCCCTATTATCGCATGGGTTCGGCGGGCTGTTGGTCGATCGATTCTTGGATGGGGCCATGGCCGGTGCTGCATTTGAGAAATCTCGTCCGCGCCGGCAAGGACCAAGAAGCGATCGCGGTCATCGGCGATATCATGAACGCCGCCGGCGGCGAACGGCCGGGCGGCAACGAAGGCGCGACGGCGAAGCTGCCGATCGAGTTCGCCGGCTACGTCAACCCTGGACCAGCGCGCACGCCGATCGTGAAATTTTCCAACGAGACTCTCGATCGCGCCAAGAAAAAAGCCGAGGGGTGGAAAGCGCTGTGCGCTAAGTATAAGCCGTTGGTCGAGGCGGCGCGGGCGCAGGTGAAGGCGGCGTCGTAGAAATCGTGATCGTGGCTCGTGGACGTGTTCGTTTCGGTCATCGGAGTGTTTTCGCGTTGAAACTTGAAAGGTAGGTTTGTGTGAGTTCTGTTCCACTGATTCCTAAACAGGCGGCGATTGCGGTCGGCGATATGATCGACAACTGCGCCAAGGTGAAGCCGGGGATGAACGTGCTTCTCGTCGCCGGTAACGACGGTATGTATGGCGGCGTCAATATCGTCGACTCGGAAACTATTTCATGGCTCCATTCGGCCATCGTTCAGCGCGGCGCCGATGCGACGGTGGTGTGGTGCGATATTCCTTACCGGCCGACGGTGCTGTGGGGCGAGGGCGCAGATCCGAACAAAGCTTGGCGCGTGCCGAAGATCGTCGCCGCCGCCATGAAAGGCGCCGACTGTATTATCAGCAACGCCGTCGATCTGACTTTCGAAGAAGAGCTGCGCGAGACCGCCGATATTCTCGAAGAACTCAACATTCCATACGCGCGCAACATGGCGACGACGGGATCGCTGTTAACTAGCAACTGGGGACTGACGCCGTACGAATTGGTTTCGGAAATCCGCGTGCAAGCTTGCGCGCTGGCGGTGCCGGGCGCCAAGTGGGTGATGACCCATCCGAACGGCTCGCATATCGAAGGCTACGTCGTTAAGCCGGAAGACATGGACGACTACGCGCACTACCGCGACATCGGCGTCTACCGGCCGTTTCCCGAAGGCGTGTGGTCGTCGATTCGCGCCCGCGACGCCGAAGGCGTCGGCATCATCAACGAGATCGGCGTGATCTGGGCGCGCCACATCGGCGTGCCTTGTCCGTTCAAGCAGCCGGTCAAAGTTTTCATCGAAAAAGGCCAGATCAAAAAATTCGAAGGCGGCGCCGAAGCCGAGACGTTGACGCGCTTCTATCAATTCATTTCGAAATATTTGGGCGACGCGGCCTACGAAGTGCGCGGTTTTCACGGCGGCGTGCATCCGTCGGCAATCCTCGAACCGCACCAATGTCCCAACGCGCCGTACCGCCACTTCATCGAGCACCATCACTGGAGCAGTTTCCATTTTCATATGGGCAACAGCCGGCGCAGCAAGACGTTCCCATACTTGATGCATATCTCCGCTGAACTGCGCGGCGGCAATCTCAAGATCGGCGACAATTACGTTTACAAAGATGGCAGAATCACCACCGCGGACCATCCGAAGGTGCGCGCCATCGCGGAAAAGTATAAGGACCGGCCGGGGCTGGAGCCGGAGAAGTGGTTGCAGACGCCGAGGTGAGGTTGGCTCAGTTTTGAGTTTTTAGTGTTTAGTTTTTAGTTGGGAACAGATGGAAGATTTTTGGGAGTAATGAATGATGGCTAGCAAGTATCGGCTTTTTTCCGCCGACTCACATTTAGAAATATCACCGGAGCGTTGGACCAGGCGGGTGCCGGAGAAGTTTCGCGATCGGGCGCCGCGTTTGGTGAAGCTCGCCAATGGTGGCGATGGCATCATCATCGAGGGGCGGCCGCTTTATGTTGTCGGTCTGGCGATCGCCGGTAAGCCCTATGAGCGGCATGAGCTGCGGGGAGTCAGCTACGAAGGCTCGGAGGGCGCGGGCGCGCCGGAGCAACGTATCAAGGAGCAGGATCAGGACGGCGTCGACGGCGAGATACTCTATACTTCTGCGAGCAACTTGAGTTTCTGGCGCGGTATTAACAACGACGACGCCTATCTTGCCACGGTGCATGCTTACAATACGTTTCTCGCCGAAGAATATTGCGCGGTCAATCGCGATCGACTGATTGCTCTCGGCGCGATTCCGACCCATTCCGTCGACGCGGCGATCAAAGAATTAGAATACTGCGCTAAGGCTGGACTCAAGGGCATGATGCTCAATACCTTTCCCAGCGGAAAATCCTATCCGTCGCTGGCGGACGATCGTTTCTATGCCGCGGCACTGGATCTAAACATGCCGCTTTCAGTGCACGTCGCGATGGGATTGCCGGACGGGCCGCTGTTCAAGTACGACAAAGATCCCGGCGAGGTGGCGTTCGGCGGCGAGCCGATCCGCGTGCTCACGCGCTTTGGCGGCAACAGCGGCTTGAACGCGGTGCAGCTGCTGTTGTCCGGCGTCTTCGAGCGTTTGCCGAAGCTAAGAATATATTGGGCGGAAACACAGATGGGCTGGCTGCCTTACTATTACGATCAGCTCGACGACGTTTATAAACGCAGCAAGCATTGGATGCAGCGCTACTTCGATTTGAAACCTCTGAAGAGGCAGCCGAGCGAATATTTTCGCGAGCATTTATACTGGGGCTTCATCTACGACCGCGTGGGATTGCGGCTGCGTTACGATGTCGGCGTCGATAAGATCATGTGGGGCAATGACTTTCCCCACTCAGCGGGAGACTGGCCCAACTCGAAGCGGGTCATCGCGGATATTTTTTCCGGTGTCCCTGAAGATGAAAAGCAGAAGATGCTTGTGGACAACGCGGTATCATTCTTCCATTTGAATTGATCGAAATGAAGGGGCCGGTCGCGACCGGCCCTCGCTTGGATTCGGAAGATTGGCCGCACCCTTCGACACGCTCAGGGCAATCGGGAACACGGCGGCGCAAAAAAATCATATGTAGGGGCAACCCCCTGTGGTTGTCCTCCGATTATTTCCCGATACTTCCCACCGTCAACGATAACACTGACTGATTGTCTTGCTTGCCGATGCCGATCATGACGGTCTTGGCGTCTTTGCTGTAGGCGAGCATGGCGCCGCCGCTCACTAGATTCATGCTCGTTTGCCAGCCGCGCGCGGCCATTTCTGTTTTATAAAACTCGACGAGCTTTTCACTCTCCATGTCGCCGCGAAAGGTCGCTTGGCCGACGCCGAAGCCGAGAAAAGAAATTTCCACTGGCTTGTCCGTGCTTTTTTTCATCGCGCTGGGAACGGGAATGGCGACGCCGGAGATGGTTTCGTCGCGGGAACCGGCGCAAGCCGCTAACAACAGCGACATTAAAATTGTCGCTAACGTAAATCGCTTGATTCGCTGAAACATAATCGCTCCTTTCGATTTCGGCTGGCCAGTTTACGAATTGGTTTCCGGCGCGACCGGCAGACCGAGAAAAAACCAGGAGATGAGCAGGGCGACACCGGCCAGTTCCGGCAGCGACGGCGAGAAGTGAATCAAGGCGCCGCCGAGCATGCCGCCGAGGGACGAACCGATGAAGCCGAAGGAATTGTAAACCCCGCTCGCCGTGCCGCGGCCGGCGCTGGGAACCTGCTGGGTCAAAAACGCCGGCAGGATCGGTTGGTAAATGCTGTAGCCCAAAAAAAATGCCGCGCCGCTGACGCAGAGCAAGAAATCGTACTGCGCGCCGAACAGATAAACCGCGTAGCCGACCGTCGCGCTCAACCAGCCGACCATGATCGGTGTGCGGAAGCGGCCGGCCTTTTCGGCGCGGCGCATGTACGGAAAGACGAACAGCACGCTAGGCATGAAAATAATTAAATACACTTTCCACAGCTGGGCTTTTTCCAATCCGATGTCAGTCCAGCTGAGCGGGTAGGTGAAGAAAAATAAATTCAACGCGAAGGACAACACGAAAGCGGCGATGAAGATCGGCCGTAAACGCTTGTCGGTAAGGATCGGCCGCAGCGCCATGGCCGGTTCGGTTTGTTGTCCGCGCCGTTCTTTGGGAAATGCCGCGATGGCGAGAACCATGGAAAGAAACGCCAAACCCGCGAGGACGTAAAAGATGCCGTTGAGTCCGATGTGCGCGGCGAGGAACGGTCCGGCGAGCAGGCCGATCATGAACGAAGCGCCGATGGCGATGCCGGTGATCGTGTAGGCTTGGGTGCGCACGCTCGGCCGGGTGAGATCGGCGAGGGCGGCGAAGGCCACCGAACCGACCGCGCCGGTGCCTTGCAACGCGCGGGCGAGAATCAAGCCGCCGATACTTTCCGCCAGCGCGCACGCCACGCTGCCCACACAAAACAGCGTGAGGCCGAAGATCAGCACCGGCTTTCTCCCCCAGCGGTCGCTGGCCCAGCCCAAGGGAATCTGAAAAATACATTGAACGAGCGCGTAAATGCCAAACGCCAAACCGGCAAGCGGCGCCGATGCGCCGGGATAACGCACGGCGTAGGCGCTGAAGATCGGCAGCATAAGAAAAATCCCCAGCAGGCGCAGCGCGGAGATCAGGCTGACGACGATGACCGGGGCGATTTCTTCGCGGGTAAAAGAGTGATGACTATCAGCCAAGGTGAAGGGGATGCTCCGTTGTCGTCAAAATGGTTGGTTCAATCTACACGCTTTGAGCGAAAATTGAAGAGCGAGTCATTGCTACGGAGAGGTCGCACGGGACGGTCATTCCATTCATGGCGACGTCACAGAGGTTGTGGCTGCGCGCGGATTCGCCTGTCGTGGGGTGGGCGCCATTTCCACGCCTTCGGCATCGAAGGTTTTCTTCAAACGGCGGCGGTATTCGTGGCCGATTTCGTTTTGATGCGACGGCTGGGTCTTGAAGCGCGCCTTGATGGTCACGGCATTATCAGAAAAGTTATCGACGCCGAAAATCTCGATCGGTTCGAGCATGAGGCGGCGAAACTCCGCTTCGTTTCTCATTTCCTCGGCGACCCGGCGCATGATCGCGGTGACACGATCGGTGTCTTCTTTGTAGGCCACCGAGATATCGATAACGTAGGCGGACCAATCCATGGTGGCGTTGGCCAGCGTATTGATCGTGCCATTGGGAAAAACATGGACGACGCCGGCGAGATCGCGCAGCACAACGGTGCGAAACGTCACCGCTTCGACCAGACCGGTAGTGCCGTTGATGATCGCCGTGTCACCGACCCGAATCTGATTTTCTAGCAGCAGAAAAAATCCGCTGACTAGGTCGCGGACCAAATGCTGAGCGCCAAACCCGGCGGCCAGACCGAAGACGCCCGCGCCGGCGAGGATCGGCCCGACGTTGACGCCGAACTGGCTGAGGATGATGATAATGACAATGAACCACAGGAAGCCGCTAGCGATGGTCCACAGCACATTGGCGAGGGTCTTGATCCGTTGTGCGGCCGCGCCCGGCGCACGTTCGGTTTTCTCGGTGGCGTGGATCAAAAAACTTTCCAGACGGCCGAATCCGGCGCGCAGCAGTTTGATGATCGCGTAACCGGCGCACACGATGACGGCGATCCGAAACAGTCCCTGCGCGGCGTCGACTCCGAGGGTCAGCAAGTTGGCGATGAATGTCTCCCAAGTATGTGCGGACATAGAACGTCCTCCCTTTTTCAATCACTGATATGTTTGTCGCAAATAACGGCGAGAGATGCCAGGCTGTCGTGCGTGGCGATATTTATCTTGACAAGTTTCGGCGCTGGGATAGATTGCCGCCAATTGTCTGTTCGAGGAGGAAACATAGGCAAATTCATCTCACTGCTGGCGGTATGGATCGTCCTGACAACGGTTTCAAATGGTGTCGCCGGAGCTGCGTCGGCGCCGGACAAAGTAAGATTTCCATATTCGCCGATTTCCTGGAACAGTTTGCCTTGGTGGATGGCCAAAGACGCCGGCCATTTTGAGAGAAACGGTTTGGACGTCGATATGTTTTACGAAGGCGCGTCGTCGGTGATCGTCCAAGCGATGCTCGCCGGCGAGGCGAACTTCGCCGGCATCGCCGGGCCGGCGATCGTCTCCAACGTCATCAGCGGCGGCGATATTATTCAGATCGCAGCCATCGTAAAGACTTTCACCGTGCCGATGTACGCGCAGCCGCAAATCAAAGACGTGGCTCAGCTCAAGGGACAAAAGGTCGCGGTCAGCCGCTTCGGCTCGATCTCGGATATCGCGGCGCGAAATATTTTTCAGAAGTTCAACGTGACCGGCGTGACGGTTTTACAGTCGGGCGGCACGCCGGAATCCGCCGCCATGCTGATGTCCGGCTCCGTCGCGGCAGCCATGGTGCCGGCGCCGCAAAGCATGATGCTGCGCGACAAAGGCTTTCGCGAGTTGGTCGGCGTCAAGCAGTTTCGCGAGTGGAATATTCCCGTGGTTGAAAACGGCGTGGCGGCGCGCCGATCCTTCATCGACAAGAATCCCAGCATCGCCAAACGTTTCATCCGCGCCGCTTTCGAAGGGATTCAAACGATCTACACCAACAAGGAATTGACCATGAAGACTTTAGCCAAGTACACCAAAATCACCGACGAGAAAATTTTGGAAGAAAGCTACCGCTTCTCAGTGGACGCGCTCAGCAAAGAAGGCTTCATGCCGCCAGAAGCGTTCGGCGCGCTGGTCGATCAATTGGTCGGGCAAAAGCAGATCGACGAAGCGGTCAGCAAGAAGACGCCGGTGACCGCTTTCTTCGACAATCGTTTCGTCGTTGAGTTGGAGAAGGAAGGGTTTTTTAAAAAGTTGTGGGAGTAGATGCAGTTTGCTACTTGTGATGGATATCAGCGAATGCCGTTCGTGACAGCAGCGCAGCACAGTTCGTGAGCCACGGATCGTTGGCGACGAGCCGCGAAAAATTCGCGTGAACCATTTGTTCGATTCTCTCCGCCGTTGATTCGCGCAAGCCGGCTACTGTTTGGACGACTTCGATTATCGCCTTCGGCATTCCGATCTCGTCGTTTTTCTTCAGCCACTTAAGCGCGCCGGGGTTGTCGGTCTCGGTTAGCAGTAGACGATCGGGAATCCGCTTGGCAATTTCTTTGATGTAATCCGAATAATGAACTTCGACGCCGATGGTGAAGTAGCAGCCAAAGTCGATCATCGCTTGTAAGATGTCGAGCGGGCCGGAGTACCAGTGGATGATGGCGCGGCGGACATTGTACTTCTCGAGCAAGTCTAGAATTTCTTTTTCGCCGGCTTTGGTGTGCAGGTTGACGAACTTTTTCTGCTCAGCGGCTGCCGCGATGAAATATTCCAACACTTTTCTTTGCGCCGGGTAAGTCGACGCATCTCTCACCCAGTGAAAGTCGAGGCCGATCTCGCCGATGGCGGGACTCATTTCGATGTAGCGGTTGAGTTCCGGCAAGCAGCCGGCGTATTCCGCCGCGCGTCGTGGATGGATGCCGAAGGTCGGCAGCACAAGTTCGGAGCGTTCGCCGATCTTTTGCAATTCCAGATAGGACGGCACATCCATCGCGGTGGCGACGGTAAAGATGCGCTCGGTTTCGATTTGCCGCAGCGCTTCGTCGAGCAGGCTGCCGTATTTATCCAAGTGGACGTGGGCGTCGATGAGCATGCCGGCTATTTATCGCGTAAGAAAGCCAATTAAAAGTCCTTCAAGTGCTTTGATTGATTGGTGCGGCCAAAGTCATTCTTGCAGTCCTATGAGGCGGACTGTAGACTTATCGTAGACAGATTAGGCCACCAAAGGAGTTTGCCATGAAATTTGTTTCAAGCCGGGAACTGCGAATTAGTCCAGGGGGTGTTTGGAAGAAACTCAGTCAGGAAAAGGACCTGGTGATCACCTCTAATGGCCGTCCCATTGGGATACTGACGTTGGCCGACGAGGATATTTTGGAGGATGTCCTGGCGACGCTTCGGGGTAGCCGCGCCCAACGCGCTGTGCATAGCATGCGTCATGCAGCGCGAGATCGCGGCCTCAATAAACTCACCGATAAGGAGATTCAAGAGGTTATTAAGCAAGGACGGCAATCGAGCCGCAAAGCTGCTGTCGGAGGGCATCGGTGAAAATCGTAGTGGATACCAATGTGTTGGTGTCCGCTCTCATCCGGTCTGAGGGAATTCCTGCTCGAATCCTCAACGTCATTCTTACCCGTCAAGTCCAAGTCGTTCTCGACCATCGCATCTACGCTGAGTATCAAGACGTGCTGCTACGCCCCGAGTTCGGTTTTGCACCGGAGCCGGTCGATAATCTATTGGATTTTCTTCTTCAATCCGGCGAACGAGTCTATACGATTAAAACATCGGTGGCGTTGACGGACCCCTATGATGGAAAGTTTCTTGAAGTTGCGAGCGATGGATCGGCGGATTTTCTCGTCACCGGAAATCTCAAGCACTTCCCCGCCCGTCAGCGCCACGGTGTTCGTGTCGTCAGCCCGCGCGAATGGTGGGGCCAATGGAGCGAAAGCAAATCGTAATTGCTCGCGCAGTCGCTCAACTCACCGCTATTCCGGCTTCCAGCCGCGGGTTTGCAGTTCTTGGTGGACTTTTTTGGTTAGCGCGAAGTCGTAGATGCGATCTAAGCGCGGCGGATCTTTTTGTTGGGCCGGTGTCATCAGGTATTCGAGCGCTCTGCGTTGATCGTCCGGACTGATCGTGCCGTCGTCGGTGAGGGCAGGACGGATCTCGTCGAAACCGCCGGCGATGGTTTCTTCCTTGGCTTTGAGTGCGCGGGCGATGGATGAAATCGCGCGCTCGCGGTTGGCGCGCATGTAGAGCAAGCCTTTGACTTGAGCCCGCACGAATCTTTCAACCAGTGCGGAATTGCTCAGTAGCGAGTCGTCGCGGGTGAATGTCGCCACCGGAATGTCGGCGTATTCTTTTTCCGTGATGAACGAGTAGATCTCGCGATAACCGTCTTGTTTGGCGTTGAGCGTGAACGGCGTCGAGAGCACCGCTGCATCGACGATATTGGTTTTCAGCGCGATGTAGCGTTCGCCGCCGCCGCCAACGGCGAGCACGGCGACTTTCTTGCCGCCGTCCGCCATGCGTTTTTTCATGATGTCGCGCAGCAAAAGATCGGGGCCGCTGCCATAGCTGGAGATGCCGACGCGTTTGCCGTCGAGATCGTTAAAGGAACGAATCTCCGGCTTGACGTAGAGCGCGTACGTGGGACGGCGCAGCGGCGTGAAGACGACGCGCAACGGCAAACCGCGCAGCGTGCCGGCGAGGCCGCCGCCGCCGGTCATGAGAAAGTCGATCTCCTTGGCCGCCAGCGCCAGAACCGACGGCGCCGAGCGGATGACGACGAGTTCGACGTCGAGTCCCTCTTGCTTGAAGTAGCCGCGTTCGGTTGGAACCAGAGAGGACGCGACGATCAGTGTGAGCGTCGGGATGCCGACGCGGACTTTGCGTAGCTCTTGGGATTGTCCTGAGGCAGTGAAAAGTATCGCGACGAGTATGAATGTTGCTAGCCAAATTGTTCGCCACTTGTTCATGGTCGCCCTCACCCTAGCCCTCTCCCACTTCGTGGGCCAGGGGGACAGGAAAAAGTTTTTCGCGGCATGCGCCGAATTACTTTTGCCGCCAACTGATGCATAGTCCGAGCAGCGCCACGGCGGCGGTGGTTGAATACATGATGAAAAAACTTTGATTCACCAAATCAAGTAACGCGCCGAGGGTCAAGGAGCCGACACCGATGCCGAGGTCGTAGAAAAATTGAAACTGCGCCAGCGACTGGCCGCGCCGTTCGGTGGAGCTTTGGTCCACGGCCAGTGTCATCAATGCCGGCTGCGCCGCGCCGGTGCCGAGACCGCCGACGATGGCCGCCGCCATGAGCCAATCGGAGGACGTCGAAAACGCCAGCAAGATGATGCCGGCGAGATTCAAAATCAGTCCGGGGATGATGACCGCGCGCCGGCTGACTTTATCGGAGATTGGGCCGGCGATGGGGCGGCTGAGCAGGATGCAAGCGGCGTAGACAGCGAACCAGATGCCGGGATTGCTGAGGCCGAGCTTCAACGCATGAATCGGCAGAAAAGTGAGAATGCCGCCGTGGCCGAAGGATAGAAAAACCACGCCGATGGCTGGGTCGATGGATTCCTTGACCATGATGTTGTCGATCCAGCGCTCGGCGTTGTGCGGCTGCGTAGCGGCGCGCTTCGGTTCGGCGACGGGCAGAGCGAAGACGAAGCTGACGGCGAGAAGAACGCTGGCGCCGATGAACACGCCGGAATAGTCGAATCGATGATAGAGCGCGAAGCCGAGCACCGGTCCCAACGCCGAGGCGAGGCTGCTCGCCATTCCCGCATAGCCCATCAGTTCGCCGCGCCGCGCTTGCGGCACGATGTCGGCACTGATCGTCGACACCGCTGTGGTGCAGCCGGACCAGCCGAGGCCGTGGAGCACGCGAAACGGCAGCATTAGTGCAATCGACGGCGCCCACAGATAGCCCAACTTGCCCGCTGCGAAAAACGCGATGCCGTAGAGCAAAAAGGGTTTGCGGCCGATGCGGTCGATAAATAATCCGATGGGAATGCGCATCACCGTCGCGGTAACGGTAAACACCGCCATCACCGCGCCGATCACGGTGGAGGACGCGCCGAAGCTGATCAAATAAAGCGGCAGCAGCGGCCGGGTGACATGATGCGCCAGAAAAACTCCGAAGCGGCTCAGCCAAGTGAGAATGAAATCCTTGAGCCAAGGATGGGTTGGAGATGTTAGCGGCGATGATTCGCTGGTCGACATGGGAAGCTTCGATCTTTGCGGTAGGGGCGAGGTAAAGTCAATTGCGCGATGTCGAGATGGAGAGCAAAAGGGAAATACCTTTTCACCACGAAGGACACGAAGGGCACGAAGTTCGTAAAATAATTATCCGAACCCTTCGTGTCCTTCGTGAACTTCGTGGTGCAATTCCCTGTCACTTCGCGCGCCGCAGTCTAGCAACACAAAAATTGCCGTTGCAAACTTTTTTGAGTCCTGACAGAGTGAGGCGGTTTTGCCGACGGGAAGGAATGAATTTATGACCACACCAAACACGACGGTTGCCGTTGCCACCGGCGCCGAAGCTTTTCTCGCGCAGATGCGCGCGTTGGGTTCGGTGCGCTACATGTTCGCCAACACCGGCACCGATCATGGGCCGTTGATCGAAGCGATGGCGCGCACGGCGGGGGAAGATCCGCGCGACATTCGCCCCATCGTCGTGCCCCATGAGCAGGCGGCGGTGTCGATGGCGCACGGCTATTACAATGTCACGCAGCAGCCGCAGATGGTTTTGGTACACACCTTGCCGGGTACCGCCAATGCGCTGGGCGGCATCATCAATGCCGCTTCGTGCAATGTGCCGCTGTTTCTCTGCGCCGGCCGCACGCCGATCACCGAGGGCGAACTGCGCGGCGGCAAGAGCCAAAACATTCACTGGCGTCAAGAATCGCGCGATCAGGGCAACGTCGTGCGCGAATTCGTCAAGTGGGACTACGAAATCCGCACCAACCAAAATCTCGCCGCGGTGGTGTCGCGCGCTTACAAGATCGCCATGAGCGAGCCACGCGGCCCGGTGTACATGACGCTGCCGCGTGAGTGGCTCGCCGAAGCGCTGGAGTCGACGCAAGTCTTCGCGCCCGACGCTTTGATGCCGGCGAGTAAGGCCCAGGCCGACCCGGCGTCGCTGGAAAAGATCTCCGAGTGGTTGATCGCCGCCGAGAATCCCCTGATCGTGACGAAATATCTTGGGCGTAATCCCGAAGCGGTAAACTATTTAGTCGAGCTCGCCGAGTTGCTGGCGATCCCGGTGACGCAGCAATTGACCTATGTAAACTTCCCCACCGATCATCCGCTCTATCTCGGCACTCAGCCGGCCAAGTATATTCGCGATGCCGACGTATTGTTTTTCATCGACACCGATGTGCCCTGGGAGCCGCCGAACCGAAACATCTTGCGCGACGGCGTGAAAATTATTCACCTGGAGCGCGATCCGTTGTTTACCGGAATTCCAGGCTGGGGTTTTCCCGCCGACCTACCGGTGACCGGATGTTCGGAAGTTACCTTGCCGGTGTTGAGCGCGTTGGTTCGTAGCAAGATCGCCGGAGGTGCGGTGGCGCAAGCGAAGATAGACGAGCGACGCAAGAAGACAAAAGGCGAACATGATGCCGTGATCGGCGAGATGGACGCCAGCGTCGAGGCGGTAAAGAATCAAAACCCGATTCATCCGTATTGGTTGTCCAAATGCATCGGCGACGCGATGGATGATAAGACGATCATCGCCAACGAAACGATCACTTCGAAATTAGCGGAAACGATTCACCTCAACCGCCCCGGCTCCATGTTCAACACGCCGCTGGCCGGCCATCTCGGTTGGGGTTTGGGCGCCGCCATCGGTATGAAGCTCGGCGCGCCGGAAGCGACGGTGATCGCCGCCGAAGGCGACGGCTCGTACATGTTCTGCGCGCCGACGGCTTGTCATTTCACGGCGCAGAAATATCAGATTCCTTTTTTAACCGTCATCTACAACAACCAAGTCTGGAACGCGAGTTTGAATGCCGCGCGCGGTCTCTATCCCGACGGCGTGGCGGCCAAGACGGGTAACTTTCCCGGCACGGATTTGACGCCGTCGCCGAATTTCGAACTGACCGCGCAAGCCTGCGGCGCTTACGCCGCGCGTGTCGATGAAGCGAGCGCGCTGCCGGATGCGCTGGCCAAAGCGCTGAAGGTGGTGAAAGAGGAAAAGCGCCAAGCGTTGCTTAACGTGATTTGCAAAAATCCTTTGGCGTGATGGCGTGCGCTTCATGTAGGGGCCGGTCGCGACCGGCCCTGATTCGGATGATTGGCCGCACCCTTGGACACGCTCAGGGCGGTCGGAGCGCAAAGGGCGCAAAAAAAATTTGGACTTGTAGGGGCGGACCGATGTGTCCGCCCGTTCGAAGGATGGTTTTCTCATGACGAAAAAAGATCACCAAGAGCGTATGGCGAATTTAAACCTCAACGTGCAGCAACGCTCGCTGCGCGGCGCGTGGCAGCGCGAGCGCGGCGCGGCGAAGCAGGAAGAGATTCGCCCGGCGGTGTGGCGCTGGAGCGAAATGGCGCCGCTGTTGCTCGAAGCGGGGGAGTTGGCGCCCCTCGACGACGTCATGCGCATGCGCACGCTGCATATGACCAATGGGCCTGAGACCATTCCTCTCGGCGTGTCGCGGACCTTCGCGGCGATGCTGCAGCATGTCAACGGCGGCGAAGTGACCGATTCGCATCGCCACACCGCGACTTCGGTTTACTTCGCGATCCAGGGCAGCGGCATTTATACCACCGCGGAAGGCGAGCAACAGTTCATGGAGCCGGGCGACCTGCTCACCCAGCCGAGCTGGACCTGGCATGGCACGACTAACAATGGCAAGGAGCCGGCGATCTGGTTTACCGCCATGGACACCGCGCTGATGCAGTACCTCGACAACTGGCAGAATGAACGGTATCCGGAAAGTTTTTCCGAGCCGATCACCAAACCCGACGGCTTTCATATGAAACGTTTGGGCGCGCTACGTCCCGCCGGCGACAACCAGGCCGCTGGCCCGTTGCCGCTCAAGTATCGCTGGGACGAGGCGCTCAATACTCTGCAAGAACTGGCGGCGTCGGCGGACGCCGACCCGTATGACGGTGTCATGCTCGACTACGTGAACCCGGCAACCGGCGGGGCGACGACGGCAACCATGCACTGCCGTTTGCAGATGCTTCGCGCCGGCGAAGAGACGCGCGCGCACCGCCATACCTGCAACACGGTCTATCATGTCGTGCGGGGACAGGGCGTGACCAAGGTCGGCAAAAGCAAAGCCGATGAAATTGAGTTGGCTTGGGCCGAGCGCGATTGTTTCAACATTCCAACCTGGCAGTGGCACCGCTTGAAAAACTTTTCTTCCGAGCCGGCGTTGTTATTCTCTGTCAGCGACCGGCCGTTGTTCGAAGCCCTTCGTCTGTATCGCGAAGAATCTTAAATTCCCCGTCGAGAGCGCAATTCTCTTTGCGCCTCTGTGAGTTTTGCGCTACATACCGAACTATGGTCGGTCAACTCTCGCTAGTTTGCCCGCAGTGCCAGACCGGCAATGCTTTCGACGCGCAATTTTGCGACGAGTGCGGTGCGCCGTTCGACGCGCACTGCACTCGCTGCGGCGAAAGCAATCGTGACAGCGCCAAGTTTTGCAAAAAATACGGCAATCGCTTTAACCTTACGGAGCGCATCGGCGAAAACGCGAACCTGAGCGGAGCGATACCTTTTAGTGATAAGGCCGGCCCCATGCTCGCGCCACCGCACCATTTGGCCGGCGAACGTAAACGGGTCACGGTTCTGTTCGCGGATATTCGCGACTCGACAAGTTTCATCGAGAAGCTCGATCCGGAGCAAGTGCGCAAACATTTCGATCCGGTCCTGCGCATTATGATGGATGCGGTGCGGCGCTACGGCGGGATCGTCAATCAAGTTTTGGGTGATGGCATCATGGCGCTGTTCGGCGCGCCGCTGGCCCATGAGGACCACGCCGTGCGCGCCTGCTACGCCGCTCTGGCGATGCAAGAAGAGATGCGGCGCGGCGCCGACATGTTTGGCACGCTGCCAGTGGGCGCGCTGCGGATCGGTGTCGGCCTCAACTCCGGCGAAGTGGTGGTGAGCTCCATCCTCAATGACCTCAACATCGACTATTCCGCCCTCGGTCACACCACGCATCTCGCGGCGCGAATGCAGGAGCTTGCGGCGCCGGGTGCGATTTTACTCACGGCTGCCAGCGCTCGCGAGGTGGAAGACTTCGTCCAGTTAAAAAATTTGGGAGCGCGGCAAGTCAAAGGAGTGACGCAGCCGATAGAGGTCTTTGAGCTGCTCGGTGTGACTGGCGCGCGCACGCGATTGCAGGCCGCGGCGCGCCGGGGCTGTTGTAGCAAAGTAATTATGTCAGGGTTGTCATCCTTCCACCCTGACATAATTACGTTGCCGTTAACCCCTGACATAATCACTTTGCTACAACACTGCGCATAGATTTTCTTGACGATGCTGTAGTCGTACATGCCGAGCGGATTCGCCGGCACGGCGACTTTGGTGAGTTCGGCGCGGATAGCGACTTCTTCGCGCAAAATATCGTCTGGGAGCCAGCCTTCGTCGGTCATGCTGCTCTTGGTCACCTCGTAGTCGGCGCGCAGGCCTTCTATCGGCGATGGGTCGTGCTTGCCGATGATCGCGATGGCTTCGTCGCGGTTGAGCCGGGCGTACTCGCGGCCTTTGACGATGGCGCGCAGGAAGCGCTCGACGAGGGCGAGATTTTCCGCTAACAGCTTGCTCGACACCGCGACGCCGTTCCATACCAGCTGAATTTCCTTGCCGAGATCGGCCAAGACTTTTTGTTTTTGCAGACCGAGCTTCACCAGTTCGCGCGGCGCCAGCGGCGTGGCGTCGACCATGCCGGACATTAAAGCGGGCAGGCGGACTTCGTTTCTGCCGACGGTGATGAACACGACGGAAGCGGGATTGATGCCTTGTTTCCGCAGATACAAGAGTGTCGCCAGATGGCCGGTGTCGCCGAAACTGTTAATGACAATTTTCTTGCCGATAAGATCTTTCGCTGTGGTGATGTTGGCACTGGTGGCGACCAGATAATAACTCGGGCGCGATAGATTGGTGTAAATGATCTTGACCGGCCCGCCGCGCACGGCGGCACTGAGCGACGAACCGGCCGAGCTGCTGAAATGAAGCTGACCGGAAAGCAGCGCCGGAGTCGCCACGCCGCCGCCTATGCGCAGGACTTCGACGTTCAATCCCTCATCGCGGAAATAACCTTTGTCCATGGCCGTGACATGGTCCATGTACGCGGCGCTCAATACAGCGTAAGAAACTTTGACGTTTTCTAATGCCGCCGCAGCGCGCGCATCCAACGTGAAGAGTGATACTACGGTAGCGGCAAGCGCCGCGATGAATAATCTTTGCATTGCGATTGTCTACCTTCGGCAGCGATTAGGATGGTGAAGGGTCAGGGGTAAAGCGTAAGGGGTTATCGGAGTTCTCACGCCTCACCCTTTACCCCTGACGCCTTACGATTCTTCAAGTGGATAGCCCCACGCGCTTCGCTCGCTCGATATATTCGTCGGCGAGACGCACGGATTTTCTGGTGTAGAGAATCACGCGGATCGTCGCCATGTCGCCGATGTTGCGGTGCGGCGTGCCGGGCGGGATCAGGAGAAAGTCGGCGGTGTCGAGCATGAAGTCGCCTTGGTTGGTGCGGGTGGCCCGGGCGCCGGTAAGTTGAAAGGCGATCTCGTCTTGGTTAAAGCCGCGGTGATAAATCTTTTGCGCGTCGGAGCGATGCGTGGTCTCGATCAGGATGTCGGCGTTTTCCACCAACTCAAAATGTTTGCCACCGGACGCCGTTCCTTCGTCGATCTTGTCGAGCACGGTTTTCGGTTTCAACAGTGTGCATTGCTTGTTCGGAACGACGCTTTCTTTGACCGGGTAGGTGTGGCCGATCTGCAGCGGATTTCTGGTGTAGACGATCAATCGCGTCGTCGCTCCGCTGCCGCTGTTGGCGTGGCTGATGTTGGCCGGAACGACCAACAGATCGCCTTCTTCCAGCGCAAAGTCGCCTTCAGAGGTGTTGGTGACGCGCTGGTTTTGCACTTGGATCTGGGTCTCGCAGAAACCCGCCGGCCGATGGCCGTTGGTTCCTTTGGCGCCGCGGCAATATTGCAGCTCGATGCGCACGTCGTCGTTGACGAAAATTGGCAGCTGCTTGGTATCGCCGTCACCGGGTAGATCGGTTTGCAACAGCTTGAGCGGCGCGATCAGCTGGCAGGCACGCTCGTGTTTGTCCTTGCAGCCGATGATGTCTTCTTCTTCGTCGACTTCTTTCCAGACCCGTTCAGTTTTGGGTCCGATGTTGCCGATAAATGAGAGAGTGTTTATTTATTTGTATTTGGTTCCCATGATTGCGCCTCCTGGTTTGTTGTATTTGGTTCGGTCCGGTCGAATCGCTTAGATTTTACTTTTAAGGAATCTCTGAACAAGTCATCTAGCAAGTCGTCTAATAACGAAGAGCAGAAAGACCGACAAGGTGAGGCGGGAGGAAAGAGCGTGGGGGAGCAGACAACGTTTGCGAGTTTGGCGTGGGCGAGAAAGAAAAAGCAGAGCAAG
>SHYW01000061.1 GCA_009692615.1 Deltaproteobacteria bacterium
GCGGCAATTGCCACGGTGTGCAAAAAGCTCACCCTTGGCACCGGCACGGTAATCTCGCACCGCCACCCGATTCATCTGGCGCAGTCCATGGCCGGTCTCAGCACCATGTGCGAGAACCTCATCATGGGTCTCGGTCTGGGCACCTTTCCCCATGAATTCGAAGCGGCCGGACAAAAGAAGGTCACGCTGCAAGATCGCGCCAATGTCGCCAAGATCAATGCCCAACTTTGCCGTCGTTTCTGGGCCGGCGAAAAGATCAGCTACACCGACGATTATTACGATTTCAAAGACGTCGAGCTCAAACCGACGCCGAAAAAACCGATTCCGATCTGGTACGGCGGCGGCACACCGGCTTCGGCGCGCCGCGCGGCGGATTACTGCGACGGCTGGATGCCCGGACGCATTCCGACAGCGACGTTCAACAAAATGTACAAGTATCTCGAAGAGCAGTGTAAGCTCGCCGGACATCCAATGGTCACCACCGGCGCGATTCCAATCACCAGCATCGATAAGAACCGCGATGTCGCGCTCAGCAAGGTCAATACTAAAGGCTTGATCGCCGAGGGTAACGCGCCGAGCAAGAAAACCTGGGTCAAGCCCAAGTCCGGCACCTTCTCGACGGTCGAAGACATCGAAGGCTTGCTGATGGCCGGCACGCCGGCGGATATCGCTCGCGATACCAAACGCTACGAAGAAGCTGGCCTCAATCACATCGTTTTCGACCTGCGCTTCCGCTACGCCGACTGGTACCAACAGATCGACTATTTGGGCCAAGAAGTTCTGCCGGCAGTGCGCGCGTAATTCGCGCTGGTTCGTCACCGCTCGTGTTCGTGCATCGCGTCGATCACGAACACGAGCGCGATTTTTAGGAGTTCCCATGCGTACCGAAAAAGTAAATTTCTACAGCGACGGCATCAAACTCGCCGGCGTGCTCTATCTGCCGGATGGAGAACAAGGGAAACCTTACCCTGGCATCGTCCAGGGCCCCGGCTTTCTCGGCCTCAAAGACGCCAAGCATTACATCTTGATGTTCGAAAAGCTCTGCGCCGCGGGCTATGCCTGCTTATGTTTCGATTACCGCGGTTGGGGCGATAGCGAAGGCAATGACCGCGGCTGGGTCATGCCGGCGTGGCAAGCGGCTGACATCCGCAGCGCGCTGAGTTTCATGGAAAGCCGCGATGACATCGATTCCGATCGGCTCGCCACCTATGGCTCCGGCGGCACCGGCGGCGGCAACGCCGTCTACGTCGCGGCCATCGATGCCCGGGTGAAATGCTGCGTGAGCTATTTGGGCGTCAGCAGCGGCCGGGAGTGGCTCCACTCCATGCGCCGCGAATATGAGTGGATCGATTACCTGAAGAGCATGGAAGAGGACCGTAAACTCCGCGCCACCACCGGCAAAAGCGCCATGGTCAGCGCCCGCGAAGGCGGTATCATGGTTCAGACCCCGGAGCGCGTCACCACCACCATCAAAAAAGACGTGGCCGATAAAATCCCCGATGCCATGCCGCTGGCCTGCGCCGAAGCGATTTTAGAATACAGCCCCATCGACGTGGTGCACAAGATCTCGCCCCGCGGCGTGCTCTTCATCGCCGTCGAAGGCGACGCGGTGACGCCGGAAAAACAGTCCTTCGATCTCTACGAAGCGGCCGGCGAGCCGAAAAAGTTGGTGCTCTATAAAAAGACCACCCACTACGGCATCTACAACGATTACTTCGACGATGTCGCCGCCAACGTGGTCGACTGGTACAACCGCCATCTGAAGTACCACAAAGTTGAAATAACCGAGTCGAAGTAACGGTAAAACTTCTCTCGCTCCGAACTTGGCGTCTTGGCGCCTTTGCGGGAGAAAAATCTTAATTCCGAGGAGCTCATCATGAACAAAATTTCCTTTGGCGTGCGCGTGCCCAACTCCGGACCGCTGTCGAGCATCGAGAACATCGTGAAAGCGACCAAGGCTGCCGAGTCCATGGGCTTCGACGCGGTCTGGGTCCATGACCATGTGGTGTGGAGCTCGGAGATGCACCGCCATCATATATCGTCGGGCGCCGCCGAAGCGTTGACCGATACCCAGGACGCCAATTTTTTCGAAGCGACGACGATCCTGTCCTACTTGGCCGCCGAGACCAAAAAAATCGTCCTTGGCGTCGCCTGCTTGGTCATGCCGTGCAGAAATCCGATCTACGCAGCCAAGCAGTACTCAACCCTGGACATCCTTGCCCAGGGCCGTTTGCTAGTCGGCGTCGGCTTGGGCTCCAAAGCGACCCGCGAGTCCGATGAATTCGGCGTTTTCGGCGTGCCCTACGATCGGCGCGGCGACCGGACCGATGAATATATCGAAGCCATGAAGGCGATCTGGACCCAGCCGCTGGCCTCCTACAAAGGCGACTTCATCGAGTTTAAGAATGCCGAAGTATTTCCCAAGCCGTTTCAAAAACCCCATCCGCCAGTGTGGGTCGGCGGCTGGATGAAGCTCGCCGCCAAGCGCGCCGGTAAATACGGCGAAGGCTGGATTCCCGGCTGGCTGTCGCCCAGTGAGATGAAAGTCGGCTGCGACGTTTTGAATAAAACCGCGCAGGAAAACGGCCGCGATCCGAAAAAGATCACCATCGCCGTGGAAAAATTGGCGACCATCGCCAAAACTCGCGAAGAGGGTTTGAACTTGGCGATGCCGACGCTAAAAACTAGCAGCGAAAGCTACGAGCGCGACATCGACAACATGCAGTTCGCCTTGGACCGCCATATTTTCGGCTCGGTGGACGACGTGCGCCGCCGGGTAGACGAGTTTATCGAAAACGGCGTGCAGCACTTCGAACTCAAGATCATCTATCCGACCATGGACAGCTTGAGCCGCCAGATGGAACTGTGGGCGGAAAACATTCTGCCGCGATATAATTAAAATTAATTTTCAGGAGATTGTTTTGAATTTGCAATTCACTGTAAACGGCAAACCCTGGTCGCTGGACTGCGAGCCAGCCGACACGCTCGCCGAAGTGCTGCGCAATCGGCTTAACTTGAACGGCACGAAAGTTTCTTGCGAAGTTGAAGTGTGCGGCGCCTGCACAGTCCTGGTCGATAATCTGCCGGTGAGCGCCTGCACCTATCTCGCCTACGAAGCGCGCGGCAAAAACCTTCTCACCGTCGAAGGTTTGGAAAAAGCCGACGGCACGCTCCATCCGATCCAGCAGGCGTTTATCGACGAGTTCGCTTTTCAATGCGGTTACTGCACGCCGGGCATGATCATGGCGGCAAAATCTTTGTTGGACGAGAATCCCAAGCCGACCCGCGATGAAATCATCCACCACATGGACGGCAACATCTGCCGCTGCACCGGTTATGTGCCCATCGTCGCGGCGGTCGAGCGCGCCGCGGACATGATGTCTAAGGAGAGCAAAAAGTGAGCGGCGAGAAGCAAACTGATTTCCAGATCGTCAATCATTCGATCCCGCGCCGCGACGGCCGGGTCAAAGTCACCGGCAAGGCGCAATATGTCGCCGATCTGCGGCTCATCGGCATGGCCTACGCGAAGGTGCTGCGCAGCCCCTTCGCACATGCGAAAATTATTTCCATCGATAAGAGCAAAGCCGAAGCCCATCCCGGCGTTTACTGCGTCGTCAGCGGCTTCGACCTCGACGGCTTGAATCCTTATTTCGGTCACGCCGTCAAAGATCATCCGTTGTTGGCGATCGACAAAGTGCGTTACACCGGCGAGCCGGTGGCGGCGGTGGTCGCGGTCGATGAACGGACAGCGTTCGAAGCGTTGGAGTTGATCGAGGTTAAGTACGAAGAGTTGAAAGGCGTCTTCACCCCCGAACAAGCGATGGCTCAGGACGCGCCGCTCTTGCACGAGAAAAAGTTTGAAGCCGGCGCCCTGCGCGGCTTCGAGGGCGAGGTCACAGCCGGCAAAGGGACCAACATTTGCCAAACTCATAAAATCCAGTGGGGCGATGTCGACAAAGCTTTCAAAGAAGCGGCCTCGGTGGTCGAGGGCAATTACTATTTTCCCATGACCTACGCCTACGCCATGGAACCCTACGTCGCCATCGCCGATGTCACCGACCAGGGCGTCAACGTTTATTCCTCGGCGCAACATCCGTTCATGGTGCGCCATGACTTAAAATCGATTTTCAATTTGCCGGTGAGCAAAGTGCGCCTGATCGTGCCCTTCGTCGGCGGCGGTTACGGCAGCAAGTCCTATACTAAAGTCGAACCGCTGGCGGCCGCCTGCTCGTGGAAAGCCAAGCGACCGGTGAAACTACAACTCACCGTCGAAGAAGCGATGTTGACCACGCGCAGCGACGACGCCTACACCTGGATGAAAACCGCCGTCGATAAGAACGGCAAAATCATCGCCCGCCAGGCAAAAATCTTGATGAACACAGGCGCCTACGCCGAGAACAGCCCGCTGGTGGTCGAGAAGTCGACCAACCGCTGCGTCGGCCCCTACGCGATTCCCAACGTGCTAATCGAAAACATGTCGCTATACACGAATACCGTGCCGGCCAGTTCCTACCGCGGCTTCGGTTGCGCCCAGGTGACGTTGCCGGGTGAATCGCAGATCGACGAGTTGGCGACGAAAATTGGCAAAGATCCCTACGAGTTTCGGCTATTGAATGCGGCGAAACCCGGCGAAGAATTTTTTCCCGGCATGCGTCCCTTCGACGGCACGCTCAAACAAGACTTGGACACCGCGGCCAAAGCTATCGGCTGGGGCACGCCGCTGGCGAAAGGCCACGGTCGCACCGTCGCCGTCTCCGGCAGCGACGCCGGCGCCTATCCGCTGACATCCACCGCCGTGCGCGTGCATGCCGACGGTTCGGCAACCATCATGACCGGCAGCACCGAGCTGGGTCAGGGCAGCCACACCGTCCTGCCACAAATCGCCGCCGAAGAATTGGGAATTGCTTATGACAAAGTCAACGTGGTTGCTTCGGACACCGCGATCACGCCTTACGATCGTTCCACCGGCGCGAGCCGGACGACGACACTGATGGGGAGCGCGGTCCAGGAAGCTTGCCAAGAAGCGATCCAGCAAATGGTCGTCATGGCCGCCGACGTATTGAAGGTGAAAGTCGACGAGATCCAAAAAGTCCGCGGCGGCGTGCGCTGCGGCGAAGTCCAACTCGACTGGTCGCAAGTGATCAGCAAGTTTTACGCCCTGCCCGATGGCGAAGTCATCGGCCGCTCCTACATTAGAAAGTCCGGCAAGTTCGCCGCCCTGCCGGTGTTCTGGGAAGCCGCCGCCACCGGCGTGGAAATTTCCGTCGACGAAGAGACCGGCAAAATCACCATGGAAAAACTCGCCACCGTCGGCGATGTCGGCCTGGCGATCAATCCGGCGCTCGCCGAAGGCCAAGACATCGGCGCCGCGACTATGGGCATGGGCATCGGCCTGTTCGAAGAACTCGTCTACGAAGGGTCGCAGTTAATGAACGGCTCCATTCTTGACTACCGTTTGCCGCGCTTTTCCGATTTACCGAAACATGTCGAATTGCATCTAGTACAAAACCGAGACGGCGTCGGCCCCTACGGCGCCAAAGGCGGCGGCGAAGCGTCGTTGAATTCGATGGCCGCCAACATCGCCAACGCCGTCGACCAAGCCGTCGGCGTGCGCATCCGCCAAGCGCCGCTGACCCCAGAACGAGTCTGGCGCGCGCTGAAAGAAAAAAACAAGTAAGAAAACCAAAGCTATTTCGATATCGACCAATCGAAAATCCAAAATCTTTATGATGCCCTTAAGAAAATTCACCATCCACCAACCGAAGACCATCGCCGAGGCATCGCAGATGCTCGCCCAGTTCGGCGACAAAGGCCGGCTCTATGCCGGCGGCACTGAACTGCTGCTGGCGATGAAGCATGATCTGCTGCGCTACGAGCACCTGATCGATGTCAAAACCATTCCTAATTTGAACCAGATCGAAATGAAAAACGGCGCGCTCGTTATCGGCAGCACAGCGACCCATCGGGCGATTGAAAAATCACCGCTGGTGCAACAAAGCCTGGCGGTGTTGGCCGAAATGGAAACCAAAGTAGCCAACATTCGCGTGCGTGCCAGCGGCACTCTCGGCGGCAATCTTTGTTTCGCCGAGCCCCACTCCGATCCGGCGACTTTATTGACCGCCCTGGGCGCTAAAGCACAGATCCAAGGAAAGTCCGCGGCTAGAACCGTCGGCGTCGATAAACTCATCACCGGCGCATACGAAACTTCGTTGGCCGACGACGAACTCCTCGCCAGCGTGGAAATCCCGCTGCTGACGAAAAGCCAACGCGCCGCCTATCTGAAATTCCAGCTCAAAGAACGGCCGACCCTCGGTCTCGCGCTGGTCCTCGACCTCGACGGCGATACCATCAAGAAAGCCTCGGCGGTGGTCGGCAGCGTCAGCGCCGCACCGACCCAGTCGGAAAAAGCCAACGGCTTGCTCAGCGGCCCCCGCGCCCAAGTTGAAAAGCAACTCGGCGACGCCGCCGAAGCCCTGGCCCAAGCCGCCGATCCGGTCGATGATCTCGAAGGCGGCGCCGACTACAAGCGCCACTTGATCGGCGTGTTTCTGCGCCGCGCGTTCATTAAAGCGCTGGCATAAACCTCACCCAGAGCTATTTACCAAATCGGCGCGATCATTCGCCGGCGATCGTTTTTTTCTCGCTGGTCCTGCGGGCCAAGAAAAATAAATTTACCCGCCTCATGCGCTTTTGATGCGATTAGGTAAACCTGCGTAAGCCTTTTTCATCACTCCAGCATCGCTGCATTTTCACGTCTTGCAATGGGATTTTCATCCCGGTTATGATCTGAGGCCTGTCCACCAAGCTCGTACTGAAGTTCTGGATGGAGGTGCGCAGATGAATATTTTCAGCAAAGTCTTCTTGGAATTGTCCAGGGAAGCCGTCATCGTCCTTGACTGGGCGTTGCGCAATTGGGCGATCACCGCGACGATCCTGCTGCTGCTGATCGTTCGGACTGGCAAACAAAGACGTATGAAACAGCAAAGCCACTAAATCCGGTGGCCAGTCTTTCACGCAGCGGTTGGCATACGGCGGCCAGCACCCCAACCGATCGTCACACCAAGCGCCAATTTGACGCTCAAGTGTAGCCACAGGTCGCTTGACCCACCGCCTTTTTCTGCGCTAGTCTCCGCTCAGCTAATTTTAATTGCATTACTTTCAGCGCCTGCGCGCCGGAACATTTGAGGAAATCCATGGCTGGAGAAAAAAACGTCAACAACATTACCTTTAGAATTCGCCACACCATGATGTTGGTCAGCGATCTCGACCGCAGCATCGATTTTTACACCCGCTTGTTGGGCATGGATGTCCAACGCTTGCGCCCCTCGCCCGATAAGAACGAACGCGTCGGCTATATCGGCTACGGCACCGAAGACGAATTCCCCGGCCTGGAAATGATCGAAACCGGCGGCCCCGGCCATGTGCCAGAAATGCCCAAGTGGTACGGCCACATTGCTATCTACGTTTCCGATCTCTACAAGTTGAGCGAAAAACTAAAAGCCGAAGGCGTCAAATTCACCCTCGGCCCCCAGCCCAATCGCCCCGGCAGCCAGGATAAAGTGGCCTTCATCCAAGACCCCGACGGATATCTGTTGGAGTTAACCGAGCGCCACTCGACCAGCGGCGCGCCGGTGCGAGTCAGTTGAGACAATCCGTTCGCGCAAGCGCCACCTAGCGCGCGCGCACGAACATGGCGTCGAACTGTTTTGAATAGTCGGCGAGTTTTTCCGCCAACTGCACACGACTCGGAACGACTTTGAGATTGGTTGGATAGGCGTCGGGTTTCAATCCTGGTTTCGCCGACTCCCGGCCGCGCTGAATAAAAATCTTTTGCCCCTCGTCCGACAGCGCGAAATCGATGAACAGCTTCGCCGCGTTTGGATGGGGCGCTTTTTGAATCATGCTGATCGGATGGAGCGCGATGATCGCCGGCTCGAAAGCGACCCAATCCACCGGCGCGCCCTGCTTTTTCATCAGCTGCGGACGATACCAGTAAGCGACGATTTGCAGATCGAACTCGCCGGCGGCGAGCAGCTGCGTCACCAGCGAGCGGCCGCCGCGGATCGCTACGTTTTGCTTGGCCAGCGCCTGCATGAACTCCATGCCTTTCTTCTCGCCCATGAGATGGAGCATGTTGGCGAACCAGCGGTCTTCGTTTTGGTCCAGCACCATGCGCCCCTTCCAGCGCGGGTGGAGCAAATCTTCGTAGCGCTTGGGAATCTCGTCGCGCTTGACCCGCGTGGTGTTGTACGCCGTGGCGATCAAGTTGTCGTACAGATCGGTCCAGTAGCCGTTGGGATCCTTGAAGCCGTCCGGATAACTCGCCGCGAATGGCGACGCGTAGGGCTGGATGAAGCCTTTTTTCTGCATGTGATAGGTTTCGAACTCGCCGACGCTGACCACGTCCGCGATGTATGTGTTCGTCTGCCTCTCGACATTCATCCGGCTAAAAACTTTGTCATGGGTCGAGCGAAAGATGTCGGTCTTGATGAACGGGTACTTGGCTTCGAACGCCGCCGTCAACGAGCGGGCGAACTCGGTCTCCACCGAAGTGTAGAAAACCATTTTCGCTTCTTTGCGCGCCGCGTCTATCAACGTTTCCGCGCCATGGCTGTCAGCGCTTAGGCTCAGAGAAATCACCATCGCTGCGAAAAGAATTTGCATCATCGCTTCACACCTCGAACCTCAGGAAGTTTTCTTGCCCCAGGGCAGCTCGCGCTTATTGGCGACGTCGAATTGCGAGCGGCCGGTGTAGTAAACGTTTTTGCCGTAAACATGTAACGACACGCTCGGCTGACCCAAATCGTTCTCGACGCTGTGAATCGTCGGGCTTGGCAGCACCACCGCTTGACCGAGAATAAATTCCATCTCGCCGACCCGTTCCAGCTCGGCATAACCCGAACGCGAACCGTCATCGAGGCGGCGCCAGAAAACATTTTTCTCAGCGCCGCGCAAGCCCACCACCACGCCCCAAGTGCCATGATTGTGCGGCAAGGTCGCGCCGCCCGGCAGCCAGGTTAATATCGCCACGGCTAATTCATGGCCCGCCTCTTCATGGAGCAAATTGAAACTAAAACCGCTCTCCGCCATGGTCTCGACGGGAGTGATTTCCTGCAGCTCGGGATTGACCGCAAACCGTTCCGCCAGCGGCGCCACTTGGCGGAGAATCTGCCGCTCATCGGCGCTCTTCGAAGTGATCGCGCACAAGTCTTCGATGAAAGATTGTAACGAATAAATCGCGTCCACGTTAATCTCTCAGCGGCGGATCTGCGGCGGCATCGCCTGCGCGATAGTTGCCCAATCGGAAAATCGGCCGACGTTGGCATGATCTTCAGCCGAGCGATTCCAGGGACAATCGATCAACGCCACACGCAAGTTCATCCGGCCCGCCAAATATTGCGCCATCGGCAGCGAATCCTCCACCGCCCAACAATAGTCGCGCGCTGCTAACTCATCAAGGCTGATCGCCACCGTGTTGTCCGTCGCAAAGCGCCCGTACTTGTTCACCATGGTGAAAGAATCGTACGCCACCCGGTGCTGCGCCAGCCAGGCCAACGACGGTTCGTAAGAAGCTGGCGGCCGGCCGGTGACAATGGCGATTTTGAATCCGGCATTGGCCCACTGCGTCAATGCTGCAATCGCCGCATCGATGGGCGCCATCTGCATCAGCTCATCGGGCTCATGCACGATGCGATAAAGCGAGTCCCGCTCCTCCGACCGCAAATCGCAAGCCGTACCGATATCAAAATCGGTCAGCTGCTCGTAACTAATTCGTTTACCGAACTCGCGCTCGACAATGACGAGAAAACGGCGCGCCGTTTCGCACAGCACGTCGTCGAGGTCAACATAAATAGAAGTCGATTTATTGCCCATCGATGCGCAGCTCGATCCTTCCCGTCAGTCCGTCGATTTGTAAATTAGCCGAACGTAAAAATAGCCGGCCGAGAATGCCGATGACTTCGACGCCATGCTGACGATTCTTGTCGCGCAACGACGGTACACCGACGCACTCGATCACGTCGGTGAAATTTGTTTGTCCGCCGCCATCGTCAAGCGCGGGCAGAGAAATTCTACCGACAAACTGCCTCAGCGTGCCGTAGCCGTGAATGCCATGAACTTCGCGCATGCCGCGCAATGATAGCTGCAGTTCTTCGGCAACCTCAAGATCGATCATCGCTCCATAAGCCCCCGTGTCGATGAGTAACTCGCCACGCGCTTCGCGCCCAAGCTCGTCGTCATGGCGAGACCAGGCTCCGGGAATCAGCGGACCGACAGTTTCCAAGCGCTGCGCTGTCGTCTCAGAAATTAATCGGTAGCGCCAATGGCTCTTCGGTTGCATCACGACATTGCCAGTTAGCGCTTAGAGACGAACTCATTATCGCGCACGATAAACCGCAACCGCTTGTCCTTCCACTTACCCGCGTAGTCGACGCCGATGCGCGGCGTCGCGAGCATCTTCGGCGCCGGCTCGCCGCGATCTTCGACATACAGTTCCTTGCCGCAGGCGTCGGCGTCGTTTAGCCTTCGGTCGATGGCGAAGGCCTGGCATAATTTTCCCGGACCGCTGGCGAGATTGCGTAGCTCATCGGTGCGTCGGCACTGCTTCATCATCTCGATACCGGTCAATGGTTCGACGGCACGAATCAACACCGCCGCCGGATAGTCTTTCGCTTCGGTCACCAGATTGAGCATGTTGTAAAAGCCATAAATCAAGTAAACGTAAACCCGCCCCGGCGGGCCGAATATCACTTCTGTCCGTTTGGTTCGGCCTTTCGAGCCGTGACAAGCCAAATCCTGCGGGCCGATGTAAGCTTCGGTCTCGACAATGCGCCCGATGCAGTCACCATCTGAGTGCTTGCGCACGAGAAACTTCCCGAGCAAAAGCTTAGCGACATCGACAGTCGACTGTTCGTAAAAAGAGCGTGATAACTTCAATGGCAGGTTGGTACGACGCAATTCATTCTGAATTCTGGCTACTGACTCCTGCGTCCTCATCCCACCTGTGGCAACCCGTCATCGATCTCCACCCAAGGCGCCTTCGAGCTGACATGAGTATGCTTCGACATTTTAATCCCCGGATCGCTATCGAGCGTCCCGACGCGCAGGCGTAGTTGATCCGGGTCTTTCGCTTTGCGCTTCAACAACGGCGAGCCGCAGCGGCCGCAAAACACCCGCTGATAACCCGGCGATGATTGCCACTCTTTGAGCAACTCCTCTCCGGCGACGAAGCGAAACGAAGCTGCTGGAATCGTCGACCCGCTGGCGAATGCCGATCCCGACATCTTGCGGCAAAGACTACAGTGACAATTGGTCACCGTGCCGAGCGCGCCGTCGATTTCGTACTTCACACCGCCGCAGAGACATGAACCTGTGAGCATGACGCCTCCGGTCAAATGAAATATTAAGAGTGGTTGTTACAGCCCGTAGAATCGCCGCGGATTGTCGTCGACGATCTTGCGCGCCACCGCTGCGGGTATATCTCCGGTCGCGCCGCGCCGTTCGATCACATCCAACGCTTCGATCTCCGCCGACTGATCGGCGTGACTGTAGTCGGTGCCGATCATCAAGCTGTCTTCGGTGCCGTATTTCAGAATGTAGGGCAGATCGTCGTTGGTGTGGCAGGCAACGTAGAAACGGTACTTGCGAAACAGATCGTCTTTTACCTCGATGGGCAGAAAAGTTCGGCGCAACATTTTCGCCATCAGATCGGCGTGCAGAAACGGCACCCAAGAGGCGCCGGTCTCGATGAAACCGAAGCGCAGCTTGGGGAATTTATCCGGCACGCCATTCTCCGCCAACGCGCTGAACGCCGCGATGGCGATCATGCCGCCGCCCAATCCGTTGCCCGGCACGGTCATCGACTGGATGTGGCTGGTCGCGTTGTGAATACAGATCGGCATGTCCAGACGGCTCGCCTCTTCGTACACCGGAAAGAAGTGCGGATCGTTGGCCGCGCGGTCGTCGCACTCGATACCTTTCTTGAATACACCGCAGGCACCTTGATCCTTCGCCCACTGAACTTCCTTGACCGCCTCTTCAATGGATAAATATGGCATCATCGCGACCCAACGCAGCCGGCCTTTAGTCTTCTCCGTCGAAGCGGCGATCCAGCGGTTGTAAGCTTTGCACAACGCTAGCTCGATCTCCGGGCGAGCTGTGTAGGAATGCAAAAACATGGTCGGATATAGCACCTGCACGTCGACGCGCAGCTCGTCCATATGGCGCAGCCGTTTGTCGACATCGAGCAACTCGCGGGTCTCTTTGACCGTGCCGGTGCGTTTATCGTCGCGCCAACGGCGCAGCAAGATCGTGCCGTCGATCATCCACAACCGATGCGGCCGCGCATCGCCATGGGCCGTTGCCCCACCCGGATCGAGGGTCACCGGTTTAAAGCGCTTGTCACTCTCCGCGAGGTAATCCCAAGTTGCATCCGTTTCATCCACATGGGCATCGACATCGACACGAAACATAAAACCTCCTAGCAGTGCTCTTAGCGCTGCGTGTTAAATTATGACAAGCGTCATCGAACGATGAAATAAATTCAAGTTAACGACCAAATTATAGGAAATCAGTCAGAACCTCTTTGGCATCTTCAAGACACTCGCTCGACACAAGCAATCTAACAGCGATGTTCCGTGCCAACGCAAAGTTCTCGCCTTGCGCAAGATACGGGATATCTTCGGCTTCAAGAATCGATTTGATGATCGAAATTTGCCCCGCGTCCGCGGTGCTCAAGACTTCTACTAGATCGACGAACTCTGGTTTCGCTTCTACAGGCAATTCTACGATCAGTGCGACATCGCAGTCGTGACACCGCGTGAAGCCGGGGCGATACTCGGATCGACAATTTGGGCAGTACATTTATTGCACACGCTTGGCTCGACGCGAGTCAGCTACTTAATCTCCCGCACCAAACTCCAATCCACTAACTGGCTGAGCGGAATATCCTTGGTCATCTTGAGCCGCTCTTTGGTCAGTTGCACGTCGAGGTTGACGCCTTTGTCGGAAATCATGCCGTCGTCACTGAAGGAATTGAGCGACGTGTCGTAAGCTCTTGCCGCTTGCGCTGGAGTAATTTTCAAATAATCGGCGAGCATCAGCACCGTCTCGTTGCGGTTCTGTTTGAAGTAGCGCGTGCCGCGCACGGTGGCGCGGACCACTCGTCGCACTTGGTCGCGTTGGGTTTGCAGTTTGTGATCGGTGACCGCCATGCCGGAGAGCGGCAGCTCGATGAGATCGCCGAGGTAAACTAAGCGCTTGAAGCCCTCGTCCTCCGCCTTGACCGCGAAGGCGACGTCGATGGGCGTAGCGTCGATGGCGCCGGAGCGCAGCGCCGCTAGACGCGTCGGACTTTCGCCGGTGACGATGATCTTCACGTCTTTGTCCGGCTCCATGCCGAAATGGCGCACCGCCACACGCGATAAATAGTCGACGGTGCCGGCGACGGAATCGACGCCGATGACTTTGTTCCTGAGATCCTTGGCTGACTGGATCGTCGAACGCGCGACGAGAACGTGCAACGGCCGATGCGCGATGCCGACGACGTTTTTAATCGGCACGCCGGTAACCGCGGCGCGCAGCGCCGAACCCCACGCTAACAAATAATCGATGTCGCCAGAGATCAACGCCTTGACGCCCAGCGCCGGCTGCATCTGGACTTTATCGACGTCGATGCCTTCGTCTTTGTAGAATCCCTTGCGCGTCGCCACTACCACGGGAAACTCGAACAAGCCGCGGCTCGGCGTGGCGATGGATACGCGCTCGGCGGCGGGCGCGGAGCTGACGGCAAGTAGGGACAGCAGCGTGAATGCGAATAGGTGGTTGATAATTGCCCTTATCATCGCGGTCACCTCACCGTTTATTCCATGCGCACATTTTTCTTGAAGTCGTACATGGTCGAGTAGTCGCTTTCGTACGTGCAAGAGATGCGATCCCGTGGCCAGCCGCCGGCGAAGCATTTTTTTAGAAAACTCATCATCAATTTCCATGCGTCGTTAGCCGCCGCCTTGCGGTAACGTCCCGGCATGGTGTCGTTGAGCCAGCCGTGGGGCGCGTCGCGATAAATGCGCATGTGGCAGCTCTTCTTGTACTTTTCAAAACAGTTGCGAAAGCGCGCGACATCGTCGACGGAAATAATATGATCCGCCTCGCCAAAGACGCCGAGCACCGGGCAGTGCACGCGCGCGACCAGTTGATCGATGGGCGTCGGCCGCAGTTCATTGCCGAGCCATTCTTTGCCGCCGATGGCGCCGTAGAGCACAACCACGCCGGCGATGTCATCACGGTTGGCCACGACCAGCACCGGCTGGCGGCCGGTTTGGCAAACCCCGATGATGCCGATCTTCGAGCTGTCGACTTCCTTGAGCCGTTTTAAATACTCTACCGCTGCGTTCAAATCCGCCAACGCGCCGGCGTCGGTGAGATCGACACGCTGTTCGCCGCGCAGCACCGCTTGGCGATCGCCGGTGAAACGGTGAAACAAGTCCGGCGCCAGGCCGACGAAACCCGCCTGGGCCAACTTGGCGGTCAAATCTTTGGTGTGCTGATCGACGCCGTAGCGCTCGTGCAGAATGATCACCGCCGGCCGCTTGCCTTTGCCCTTGGGCAACGCCCGCGCGGCGCTGATGCCGCCGCCGTATTTGATCATCGTCGTTGCGCCGCCCGGTGATTTTTTAACCGCCATCGTTACCTCCGCATGAACTGAGAATTTGCTTACTTTGTAATCCGGCCAAGCTTATCCTTGGCCTGACGAACGAGTCAAGGCGGGCGCCACCGCTTGTCGGAGCGCCCGTCTCGCCGTATATTCGCCACTGTGAACCTTCAAGATGGCTCGAATATCGTCGCCGATTTAGTCACCATCGGCAGAAAATCCGGCCTTCCGCACCCGGTGGAACTCCGCTTTCTCTATCATCAAGGCAGTTTCTACGCGACCTCAAGCCGTGTGGCAAGCAAACATTGGTGTCAGAACCTGCTCAAAAACCCGGCCGTCGAAATCCGCGCCAAAGGTGAAACAGTCTCCTGCACCGCCACACAGATAACCGACGAAAAGCGCCGGCGCCAGATCCTCACCCTGCGCGACCCGAAACCCGATCTCAACCGGGTAGTCTTCGAGATCACACCGAAGCCTTAGCGCCACCCTCCCTGAAGTCTCCCTTCGTAAAGGGAGATTTAGAGGGATTTTCCTCGCGTCAGCAAGGCAATTGCAACAAACCGTAGCGCGCTTACTTTTTCGTCTCTTCTTTTTGCTCGGGCGCCTTCTTATCCAAATTTTCTCCGGCTTTGATCATGCCTTCGACCATCGCCTTCTCTTTTTTCATGCCTTCTTGAATGATTTTCTGGGCGTCTTTCGCGGCCTCAGTGGAATCTTTCTTCTCACCGCAGGCCGAGAGGGCGGCAATCGTGCCGACGATCAAAATCATACCGATTAGCTTAGTCATGCTTACCTCCAGATTTTTTGCTCCACTTGGGAGATAACAGCAATCTCGCCGCCGGCGCAAGGCTTGGCGCCGGATCGTTAGTTTTACTGATTTTCGCCCGGCCATCTGCTAGTCTGAGCCGATCATGGGAGCAGCGAAACAACTCATCGCAGTGATAATCCTGTTGGCGCTCCTGTTTGTCCGCACCGCCCACGTTGAGGCTCAGGCGCCTGGCAAACTCAAAATCGGCAACAATCTAACCGTCAGCGAATTGGGCGTATGGCGGACGATCCACAAAGGTGTCGAGTTTCGGACAATCGTCGTCGAACGGGGTGAGCCCAAATATCAAATGGAGCTCAAGCTGGTACGCTTTGACAGCAAACTGATTACCGTGAAAATCTTGGCCAGCAGCGATTTCTCGCTAAAGAGCGCCAGCGCCAAAACCTTCGTCGAGAAAAGCGGCGTCCTGGCGGCGATCAACGCCAATTATTTCGACGAAAAGGGCCGGCCGCTGGCCTATTTGAAAACGCTTAACCATGAAATCAATCGCAGCGTCTCCAAGCATGGGCTTTACACCGGCGTTTTCGCAGTGCGCGACGGCGCGCCGGTGATCATCCACCGCGACGAGTTTCAACCGGCTCAAGCCGGCGAAGCGCTGCAATCCGGCCCATTATTGTTAAATCGCGGCACGCCGGTGGAAACCATGCGCGGCCTCGGCCGCTACGCCCGCCGCGCCTTCGTCGGCATCGACAAGGACGGACGGACCATCGTTGGCGTCACCGACGCCGTGCTCGGCGGCTTGAGCTTCGCCGAGTTACAAGAACTTTTCGTCATTCCAAAAGCCCAGCTCGAAATCTCCGACCTGCTCAACCTAGACGGCGGCGGCTCGGCCCAGCTCCATATCAAAGCCGGCAAGTTCGAAGAATCGGTGCTGGGCACCACCGAAGTCCCGGTTGCCATCGGCTTCTTCAGCAAATCTAATTGATCAGCGAACGCGTCGAATAAGAACTCACCGCAGAGGCGCTGAGAACGCAAAGGTGAAAACAAAAAAACCTCTGCGATCTCTGTGTCTCCTCGGTGGAAATTCATTCCAGGGAGAAAAAGGCGATGCGGCTCCAGCTGAGCGCGTGGTCCGGGAGGATGCCGAGATAGAGTGTGCCGATCACGGCGATTCCGATGGCGACATAGACGAATGGCGCTTGGCGAAAGCTTTTGCCTTCGGCGCCGCCCTCTTCCATGTACATGGCGACGATCACGCGCAGATAGTAGACCACCGATAGCAAACTGTTGAGCACGCCGATGATCGCGAGATTCAAATGGCCGGCGAGCACCGCCGAGCGAAACACGTAGAACTTTCCAGTGAAACCGGCCAGCGGTGGAAAACCGGCGAGGGACAGCATGAACAAGGTCATGGCGAAGGCGATAAACGGCCGCTTGGCGCCGAGCCCGGCGAAATCGCTGTAGCCCTCGCGCCGCTCGTCTTCTTCCGCCAGCGAACTCAGCACGGCGAAGGCGCCGAGAGTCATGAACGAGTAAGCCAACAGATAAAACAGCAGCGGCAAGCCGCCCCACTCGACGCCGACGACGACGGGGATGAGCAAATAACCGGCGTGGGCGATGCTCGAGTAGGCGAGCATGCGCTTGACGCTCGACTGAGTGATCGCCAGTAAATTACCCAAGGTCATGGTCGCGATGGTGATAATCCAAAGCGGAAAGACCCAGTCGCTTTCCAGCGGCGCCAGTTTGTACATCAGGATGCGCGCCCAAGCGGCGAAGGCGGCGGCCTTGACCGCCACTGACATGAAGCCGGTCACCGGTGTCGGCGCCCCTTCGTAAACATCCGGCACCCAAAAATGAAACGGCACGGCGCCGATCTTGAAGGCGAAACCGATCAGCAATAGCAAACCGCCGCCGATTAAATATAGCGGCCAATCGCTCGGCTGGTCGAGCATGTAGGCACTGATCTGAGTCAGATTGGTCGAACCGGTGGAGCCGTAGATCAAGGCGATGCCGTAGAGCAAGAAGCCGGTAGCGAAGGCGCCCATGACGAAGTATTTCATCGCCGCTTCGCTCGCCCGCGCGCTCGCCCGCCACATGCCGGTGAGCACGTAGACCGCCATCGACATGGTTTCGAGACCGAGAAAAAACACCATCAGATCGTTGGCCGACGCCATGACGATCATGCCGACCGTGGCGAACAAAATCAGGGCGTAAAATTCGCCCTCGCGCAGATGCAGTTGGCGGATGTAATGAATCGACGAGAGAATCGTCAACGCCGCAGCGAGCAAAAAGATCAGCGTGAAAAACAGCGCGAAGTTGTCGAGCACGATGCTGTCGTTGAACGCGCTCTCCTGGCGCCCGGTGAGCAGCAGGCCGACTTCCGCCGCGGCCAGGCCGATGCCGACCAAACTGTAAAACGCTAAGACGTCGCGGGACTCGCCCTCTTCGATGAATAAATCGCGGCCGATGACCACCAAGGCGGTGACCAGGATTTGAATCGCGGGGAGCAGCGGCGTGAGATTAACGTCCATCTGGGTTCTGCTCTCCGCTGGTTTGAGGATCGGCGACCACCGCCGGCAACACCGGCACGGCGAGGATTTTTTTCAAAGTTAATTCAACGCTCGGCTGCAAACGACTTAAGATCGGCTGCGGGTAGACCCCCATGAGCACGATAAGAAAAAGAATCGGCGCGAGGACGATCAATTCGCGGCCATTCAAATCGTGCAGCTTTTGGTTTTCCGGATTGTCGAGCGGTCCAAAGATCACCCGGCGAAACATCCAGAGCATGTAGATCGCACCGAGAATCACCCCGCTGGTCGCCACGCCGGTCCACAAGGGCGCGACCCGGAAGGAGCCGAGCAAAATCAAAAACTCACCGACGAAGCCGTTTAGGCCGGGCAAGCCGATGGACGAAAAAGTGACGACGAGTAGAATCGACGAGAAAACCGGCAGCTGTTGCCACAAGCCGCCGAATTCGGCGATCGCGCGCGTGTGGCGCCGGTCGTAGATCATGCCGACCAAGAGAAACAGCGCGCCGGTGGACAAACCATGATTGAGCATTTGATAGATCGCGCCCTGGACTCCTTGGAGATTGAGCGCGCACAGGCCGAGCATGATAAAGCCCATGTGGCTTACCGATGAATAGGCGACCAGCTTTTTGATATCGCTTTGCATCATCGCGACCAGCGCGCCATAGACAATGCCGATGACGGAGAGCGCGGTCAGACACGGCAACGCCGCCAGCGCCGCGTCGGGAAACAGCGGCATGGCGAAACGGAGAAAACCGTAGATGCCAAGTTTCAAGAGCACGCCGGCGAGAATCACCGAACCGGCGGTGGGCGCTTCGACATGGGCATCGGGCAGCCAAGTGTGAAATGGAAACAGCGGCACTTTGATCGCAAACGAAAGCGCGAAAGCGAAAAACAACCAGCTCTGCTGTGCCAAGGGCAAACGCAAGTTGTAGAGTTGCAGTAAATCGAAGCTCAGGACTTGGGACTCCTGGGCATAGCGCGTCGCCAAATAAATAATCGCCACCAGCATCAGTAAGCTGCCGGCCATAGTGTAAATGACGAATTTCAAGGCCGCGTAAATCCGCCGCGTGCCGCCCCACACACCGATGAGAAAGTACATCGGCACCAACATCACTTCCCAAAAAACATAAAATAGAAACAGATCCAGCGCCACGAAGGCGCCGAGCATGCCGGTCTCCAAGAGCAGCATAAAGATCAGATATTCTTTGACCCGCTCTTTGACCGACCAAGAGGCCAAGAGCGCCAATGGCATGAGAAAAGTCGTCAGCAAGATAAGAAAAAGACTGATGCCGTCGATGCCGACGATATATTGAATGCCGAAGCTCGGCATCCAGGCGACGCGCTCGAGCAACTGCATGGCGCCGTTGTTCGCGTCGAACAGGTTAAAGACTTGCAACGAACAGATAAATTCCGCCGCCGCCGCCGATAGCGCAACGGTAAACAGCGCACAGCTTTGGCGCCGCGGCATGAATAGTAACAACGCCGCCCCCAGCGCTGGGATGGCGAGAATAACGGTGAGAATGCCGAAGCCTTGGGTTGCCATGATTACAACTGTCCGAGAAAGTACGCTAGTAGCGCCAGCACGCCGGTCAAAAACATCGCCGCGTAGTGTTGCACGTTGCCGCTCTGCAAGCCGCGCCAGATGGTGCTAAAACCGCGCGCGGTAAACGCCACGCCATTGACCGTGCCGTCGATCACCCAGGGATCGACGAAGCGGGCGAAGAAACTAGAGAGCGCCGTGAACGGCCGGACGAAAATCAAGTCATAGAGTTCGTCGATGTAGAATTTGTTGAGCGACAAACGATAGAGCAAACCTCCGTCGGTTTCGCTCGGCGCGCCGGCGCGGCCGTACTTAAAGTAAGCGAGAGCGATGCTGGCGAGAATGACCGCGAAGGTCAGCCCCGTAACGATCAACTCGGTGCTCAATGCATCGTGGTGCGCCTCGGCTGAGCCGAACAGCGGCTGCAGCCAGCGATCCCAGCGGCTGCCCCACAGATATTCCGGCGCGCCCAACCAGCCGGTGAAGATCGAACCGACGGCAAGGATAATTAGCGGCAGCGTCATCACCGCCGGCGATTCATGGAGATGCGCCTTAGTATGATCATCGGCGCGACACTCGCCGTGAAACACCATGAACAGCTGGCGAAACATGTAGAACGCCGTCATGCCCGCGGTAATTACACCGACAGCCCAAAGCACAACGGCGCCATGACTGAAAGTTTGCCAGAGAATTAAGTCCTTGGAGAAAAAGCCGGCGGTGAAAGGAATCCCGGCCAACGCCAGTGTCGCGATCACATAAGTCCAGTAGGTCACCGGCATATGCGCTTTGAGCCCGCCCATTTTGCGCATGTCCTGCTCGCCGCCCATGGAATGAATCACGCTGCCCGAGCCCAAGAACAAACAAGCTTTGAAGAAGGCGTGAGTAAAAACGTGAAAGATCGCCGCGCCGAAGGCGCCCATGCCGACGGCGATAAACATGTAGCCCAACTGGCTCACGGTCGAATAGGCGAGAACTTTTTTAATGTCGTTTTGGCTGAGCGCGATGAGCGCCGCGAAGCAGGCCGTGGCGGCGCCGATGATCGCGATCAAGCCCAACGTCGCCGGCGCCAGGGTGAAAAGAAAATGCAGCCGGGCGGTCATGTAGACGCCGGCGGTGACCATGGTCGCGGCGTGAATCAGCGCGCTCACCGGCGTCGGCCCGGCCATGGCGTCGGGCAGCCAGACGAATAATGGCAGCTGCGCCGACTTGCCGGTGGCGCCGATGAAAAGCAAAAAAGTAACTAGCGTGATCGTCGCCGGGCTGAGCATTTTCACATGCTCGGCCAATTCGGCGAAGTTCAAAGTCCAAACGCCTTGGCGGCCGAGCTCGATGAGCAGGACGAAGATACCTAGGATAAAACCGAAGTCGCCAATGCGGTTGACGATGAACGCTTTGTTGCCGGCGATCGTATTGTTGTGATCGGTATGCCAAAAACCGATCAGCAAGTAGGAACAGAGCCCGACCCCTTCCCAGCCAACGAAGAGAATCAGTAAATTGTCGCCCAGCACCAGCAACAGCATGAAGAAAATAAACAGATTGAGATAGATAAAAAAGCGCGCCATGCCGTCGTCATGGGCCATGTAGCCGAGAGAATAAAGATGAATCAGAAAACCGATGCCGGTGACGATCAACAGCATCACCGCGGTCAGCGCATCGACTTGGAACGACAGCTCGACGTGGAACGGGCCGGACTCAATCCAGGTGTAAAGCGTATCGCGGAAAATCGTATTCGGCGCCATCCGCCAGAAAACCGACAACGCCAACGCGAAGGACCCACCCACCGCGGCCGTCGCCAACGCGCCGGCGCTTTTATTGCCGAGATTGCGGCCGATGAATAAATTAAACGCCGCGCCGAGCAGCGGAATCAGAAAAATCCAACGCAGCAGGTCGTAACTCGCGATGTTCGGCGCCGCGCTTACCATTTGAGTAACTGCATCTCCTGGGGATCGAGGGATTGGCGGTGGCGAAACGCGGAGATGATAATCGCCAAGCCGATCACCGCCTCGGCGGCGGCCACCGCCATAACGAAGAAAACCGCCACCTGACCATCGGTGGAGCCGAGATAACGGGAAAACGCGATGAAGGTCAGATTGACCGCGTTGAGCATCAGCTCGATGGACATCAGCACGATGATCAGGTTGCGCCGGATCACGACGCCGATGACGCCGATGGCGAATATCGCGGCGCTGAGAATTAAATAATAATTGAGCGGCACCATGCTTAATGTTCTCTCTTGGCCAACACCACCGCGCCGATGATCGCGACCAACAGTAAAATCGACGCCAGTTCAAAAGGCAGGACGAAATCGCTGAATAGACTTTTCGCCAGCGACTCGGGACTGCCAAACAGCTCGGTGGCCGCCACCGGATCGCCGGCGGATTCCTCCGCGCTAAAAAAGGCCATCAAGGCGCCGCCCAGGAGCAAAGACAACGCCGTGCCGAAACCCCACCAGACGCCGCCCCGCTGTGCTTCCAGCGCCTTGGGATTGAGAAACATGATGACGAAGAGAAACAAAACCATGATCGCGCCGGCGTAAACCATGACCTGTAGGATGCCCACCATGGGCGCTTGCAAAGTTACGAACAGTACCGCGATCAAGAGCAGTGCCGCGACCAGCGCCATGGCGCAGTGCACGACATTGCGCAAAAACACCACCAGCAATGACGAGATCACCAGCAGCGTGGCGAGAAAATAAAAAATCAAATTCGCGATCTTCATGGTTAAATAATTTTACTGGGCCGCGACGATCCAAATTGCCGTAACCGCGACGTTGACCAGCGCCAGCGGCAAGAGCATCTTCCAACCCAGGCGCATCACCTGATCGTAGCGAAAGCGCGGCACGCTCCAGCGCAGCAAAATTTGCAGCCAGCAGAAAAATATTACTTTGAATGTAAACGCACCCACTTGCAGCGCCACCACCGCGAGATGAGGCAACAGCCAAGCGCCGCCCCAGGGAAAATGAAAACCGTCGCGCAGCAAATAAGGCACCTGCCAGCCGCCAAAAAACAGCGTCGTCACCAACCCTGCGGCGGTGACGATCTCGGCGAACTCGCCGGCGAAGAACATCAAGAACTTGCCGCCGGAATATTCGACGTGATAACCGGCGACCAACTCCGATTCGCCTTCGGGCAGATCGAAGGGGATGCGCTTGGTTTCCGCCACCGCCGAAGTGAAGAAGAGAATAAATGCCAAGGGTTGAAGAAAAATCCCCCAGGCCGGCAGCCAGCCGATCAGCGGCCGCAAGTAGCTCAGCCAAGTCGGCAACAACTCGCCGATCAGCGTGCCTTGATCGCGGGCGATGTCTTGCAGCTCCAACGTGCCGTAGACCATCAACACGCCGATGACGGACAAGCCCATGGCGATCTCGTAGGAGATCATCTGCGCCGAACCGCGCACGCCGCCGAGCAAGGAAAACTTATTGTTCGACGCCCAGGCGCCGATGACGATGCCGTAGACTCCCAAGGAGCCCATGGCAAAAATATAAAGGATGCCGATATTGATGTTGGCGACTTGTAAATTGATCACCCGGTCGCCGAAGTTGAGGACGTCGCCGAAGGGAATCACGGCAAAGGTGACCAACGCCGGGAACAGCGCCATGCAGGGCGCCAGCGTATGTAAAAATTTATCGCCCGCCGGCGGAATGAAATCTTCCTTGGTTAAGAATTTGAGCGGATCGGCGATCAAGGTGTTGACCAAGCCCATGCCGGCGAAACCGAAGATCGACGCGCGGTTGGCGCCGATGCGGTCTTGAATCAGCGCGCTGCCCTTGCGCTCGATCCAACCGAGAATGCCGGCGAGGTTGAGAACCATACCGAGCACCAGCGCGGCCTTGATGAAAATAATCGCGAGATCAACGATCATGACGCTCCGCCACCGCCGCTTGCCAACTCCACGCCTAGCCCTCCCAGTGCGCGGTAATCCAAACCTTGATAGGCGGGAACTTCCCGCGCCAGCGCCGCGAAGATTTCGCTGGGAGAAGCGTAGGAAACCGAATCCCCTGCCGCTGCCAACAAGCGCAGGAAAATCTCGCTGTCTTGGCGCGCGCCTTCGGGTGGAATCACCGCGGCGTTCAACTTCTGCACCCGCCCTTTGCGATTGGTGTAGGTGCCTTCTTTTTCGCCAAAATGAGTCGCCGGCAAAACCACGTGAGCTAGCTTAGCGGTTTCGCTCATGCGCGTGTCTTGAACCACTAGGAAAGAAAGCTTGGCCAATGCGCTGCGAATTTTTTCCTGGCCACCGTTGGCGCCGACCAGATCCTCGCCGACGATATAGGCCGAAGTAAAACTTCCCGCCGCCAGTTTTTCCATCATCGCGGCAAAACCGCCGATGGCGCTCACACCCATGTCGCAGGCGCCGCGAAAATTCGGCGCGCGGTCCGGGCTCATGAGAATTTTCTGCGTCGCCGTCAGCTCGCGCTCTTGGTAAAAAACTTCCAGTGCCGCCTGGGGCGCGATTTTTCTGATCAGCTTGGCGAACAGGAAAGCTTCTTCATTGGTGTTGCGGCCCGAGAGTAGCGCCGCCAACGGTTGCTTGGTTGTCAGTCCCTGATAAACCGCCGCCAAAGCGTTTTCCCAAGTTGTCGGCACCAAGCCGCCTTCCTGGCGGATCATCGGCGTGGTCAACCGTTCGCCTCCGGCGAGTTCGTGAAAACTGTAGCGCCCTTCGTCGCAGATCCAGTGGCTGTTGACCGCTTCGTTGATGCGCGGCTTGAAGCGGGCGATTTTATTTTGCGCAGCCTCGACGCTGATGTTGCAGCCGGTGCTGCAACCGGGACAGATCGACGGGGTTTTGTCTAAATACCAGACGCGCACTTTGAAACGAAAATCGCGATCGGTCAGCGCGCCCACGGGGCAAATGTCGACCACGTTGGCCGACAGCGGATTGTCGAGCACCGCGCCTTCGAACAGCGAGATCGTCGAATGATCGCCGCGGTTGACCACCGCCAGCTCGTCGGTCTTGGTGATCTCTTGGCAGAAACGCACGCAGCGGGTGCACTTGATGCAGCGCTCGCCGTCGAAAATCACGTTGGGACCGAAGATAGTTTTTTTCCGATCGTGAATCTTGCCGACCTCGAAGCGGCTCGCCTCGCGGTTATGCTCCATGTAATAGTTCTGCAGCTGACATTCGCCGGCCTGATCGCAGATCGGACAATCCACCGGGTGATTGATCAGCAGAAATTCCATCACCGCCTTGCGCACCGCCAACACTTTCGGACTCTGGGTCAACACCGACATGCCTTCGGTGACTTGAGTGTTGCAGGCGATCTGCAGCTTTGGCGCTTTTTCAATCTCGATCAAACACATGCGGCAGTTGCCGGCGATCGACAGTTTTTCGTGATAACAGTAGTGCGGAATCGCCACGCCGGCGTCCGCTGCCGCCTTGATGACAGTGGTACCCTTGGTGGTGACGACTGCTTTGCCGTCGACGATGATTTTTACTTCATCCATAAATTTCGCGAGTCGTCACTGGTCAGCTCTTAGCCCCGAATGGAAACTCACAACTAATTCCGCACCGTGCATTTCCCCGCCACGATATGGGCTTCGAACTCGTCACGATACTTTCGAATGAATGCGCCCGGCGGCCAGGCAGCGGCATCGCCGAACGGACAAATAGTGTTACCGGCGATGTTACCGGCAATATTGAGTATCATATCCAAGTCGCCCGACTGCGCGCCGCCATGTTCGACCCGGTGCAGAATTTTCTCCATCCAGTGGACGCCCTCACGGCATGGGCTGCACTGACCGCATGATTCATGAGCAAAAAACCGCGCCAAGTTCAGCGCCGCTCGCACCATGCAGACGCTTTCGTCCATGACGATGACGCCGCCAGAGCCGAGCAAACTGCCCGCCGCCGCCACCGATTCGTAATCGAGATTTACTTTGTCAATTTCTTCCGGCTTCAACACCGGCATCGAGCCGCCGCCGGGGATCACGCCTTTTAATTTCTTGCCGTTGGGCACGCCGCCGCAATCCTCTTCGAGAAATTTTTTGAACGGATAGCCCATCTCCACTTCGTAAACGCCCGGCCGCGCGATGTGGCCGCTGACGCTGAAAAGTTTTGTCCCCTTGCTCTTCTCAGTGCCCATGGCGGCATAGGCCGCTGCGCCGCGCTCGAGTATCCACGGCAGCGCCGCCAGCGTCTCGACGTTGTTGACCACCGTCGGACAGCCGAATAATCCGTGCGTAGCGGGAAACGGCGGTTTCACTTTGGGCCAGCCGCGGCCGCCTTCCAACGAAGACAGCAGCGCCGTCTCTTCGCCGCAAATGTAAGCCCCCGCGCCGCGGTGCACGATCAAGTCCAAATCGTAGCCGCTGCCAAAAATATTTTTGCCGAGCAAACCGGCTTGGTACGCGTCGGCCACCGCTTGCTCCAACCGCTGGGTGCCAAAAACCATCTCGCCGCGGATATAAATGAATGCGGTGTGCGACTGAATCGCGAAGGCCGAGATCAAGGTCCCTTCGATAATCGCGTGGGGGTCTTGTTCGATCAGCAAGCGGTCTTTAAAAGTTCCCGGCTCGCTTTCGTCGGCGTTGCAAACCAAATACTTCGGTTTGGGATTGTCCTTGGGGACGAAGCTCCACTTCATGCCGGTGGGAAATCCCGCGCCGCCGCGGCCGCGCAGGCCCGAGGCTTTCACTTCGTCGATCAGCTGCTCCGGCTTCATGGTCTCGACGATTTTGCGCCACGACGCATAACCGCCGCGCGACTGATAAGTCGCCAGCTTGTGCGAGTCGGCAACACCGATATTGCGCAGCAGCAGCTTTTCCATGTTAATAAACTGTCATCCGAAACGTAGTGAAGGATCTCGCCCTAAGCGTCCCTATTTCAATTCGTCGAGAATCCGATCAATCTTCGCTTCGGTCAAATCTTCAAAATAATCGTCGTTCACCTGCATCATCGGCGCCGTGCCGCAGGAAGCTAAACACTCGACTTCCGACAATGTGAAGCGGCCGTCCGCCGTGGTTTGGCCGCAGTCGATGCCGAGTTTCTTTTTGAGCATGTCGGTTACCTGCTCGGCGCCGCGCAGCGCACAGGGCAGCGTGCGGCAGACTTGAATATGATGGCGGCCGATGGGCTTCATGTTGTACATGGTGTAAAAACTCACCACCCCATGCACCCGCGCCGGCGCTTGGTCCATCAGCTTGGCGATATATTCGATCGCCTCCGATCCCAAGTGGCCGAACTCCCGCTGCGCCAAATAAAGCACCGGCAGCATCGCCGCTTCCTTCTTCGGATAGCGCGCCACCGTCGCTTCAAACGTTTTAAGCGCCTCAGGTGAAAACTCTAAAGCCATAATTCTCGCAAGTAACGGTCAACGCCGAATCGCCTGACCCCTAACCCTTTACCCCTTACGTCTTTCTAACGGTCGCATTCCCCGCCAATCATATTGATCATGCCGAAGGTGGGAATAATATCCGCCACCATATGCCCTTTGATCATCTCGGCAAACGCGCCCATGGCGATGAAGCAAGGCGGTCGCACGCGCATGCGATAGGGCTTGCCGCCGCCATCGCTGACGATGTAAAAGCCGAGCTCGCCGTTGCCGCCTTCGACGGCGAAATAGGTTTCCCCCGCCGGCACCTTAATGCCTTCCATGATGATCTTGAAATGATGCATCAAGCCTTCGATGCTGCCGTAGACTTTGTCTTTTTCCGGCAAGACGAAGCGCGGATCGTCGATCCATACCGGCCCGACGGGTAGCTGCTTAAGCGCCTGCTCGACGATCTTCATGCTCTGCTCGATCTCACGCAGGCGGCAAAGAAAGCGGTCGTAGTTGTCGCCCCGGCTGCCGAGCGGCACTTCAAAGTCCATTTGATCGTAGACCAAATAAGGGAACGCCTTGCGGATATCGTAGTTGACGCCGGTGGCGCGCAGGATCGGCCCGGTGAGACTGTAATTCAATGCGGTCTCTTGGGAAATCACACCGATGTTGGACATGCGATCGAGAAAGATCCGGTTACGCGACAGCAAATGATCGCAGTCATTGAGCAGCCGGCGCATGGTCGTGAAAGCCGTCGCCACCCGCTCGGCGAAATGCTCTGGCAAATCATGCTTGACGCCGCCGATGCGCACGTAGGTGACGGTCAAGCGCGCGCCGGTGAGATTTTCAATGATATGCGTGATCAGCTCGCGCGCTTCGATCATGTAAAAGCCGACAGTGATCGCCCCCAACTCAGACGCCGCCATGCCGCAGCAAGTTAAATGGTCGAACAAGCGCGCCAGCTCGCTGATGATGACGCGAATGTATTGGCAGCGCGCCGGGGTTTCGACGCCGATGAGCTTTTCCACGGCAAGCGCGTAGCCGACGTTGTTGATCAGCGACGATGCGTAGTTCAGCCGGTCGGTGTAGGGAATAACTTGAGTCCAGGTCGCCTGCTCGCAGCTCTTGTCGAAACCGCGATGAAGAAAGCCGACCTCGACATCGCAGTCCACCACCCGCTCGCCGTCGAGCTTGAGATTGAACTTGATGGTGCCATGGGTCGCCGGATGGGACGGTCCCATCTGCAGTTCCATGATCTCGCTCGGCAGCTCTGGATTATCCGCTTTCATGGTGTGGCCCGAGCGACGCTCAGTTCTTGCTCCCGAGAGATTTTTGCAAGCGCAATAATTTATTATGCGAGCGCTCGTCGACGAAAGTTCCATCGACCTGGCGCTCGGGCACGCGCGGCTGGCAGAGATTGACCGGATAATCTTTGCGCAACGGATGGCCCTGGAATTCATCGTAGAGCAGAATGCGCCGCAGGTCGGAATGATCGGTGAACTGAATCCCGTAGAGATCCCAAACTTCGCGCTCGAGAAAATTCGCGCCACGCCACAGCGGCGTCAACGAGTCCACCGTCGGGTCATTCTCCGGCACCGCCACGCGCACCCGCAGGCGGCGTTGCTCAGTCAGCGAAACGATTTGGTAGACGACTTCGAAGCGCGGCGTTTTTTTCTGCCAGTAATCCACCGCGGTGATGTCGGAGAGAAAGTTGCAGCCCAGTCGATCCTTCAGCAAGGCGAAGCTTTCCCGCAGTCCGGCCCGGTCGAGAACGATGACATCATCGCCCTGGGCTACCATCGACTCGAGAATTTTGCCGCCAAGGATCTCTTGAATGTTGGCGAGCCGGGAGCTGCTGTCAGACATGAAGAATCAATCCCACTCCAGCGCGCCTTTTTTCCAAACGTAGGCGTAGCCAAGCAAAAGAATGAACAGAAAAATCCCCATTTGCACCAGCCCGAAGACACCGAGCTGGCGAAAATAGATCGCCCAGGGATAAAGAAACACCACTTCCAAATCGAAGATCAAAAACAGCATGGCGACCAGATAGAATTTAACCGAGAACAACATGCGCGCGTCGCCCCGCGGCGGGTTGCCCGACTCGAAAGGGTCGGACTTGGCGGCATTGGAGGATTTGGGGCCGAGTTTGGTCGCCACCAACAGCAACGCCAGAACCACCACCGTGGCAATGGCAAAGATAACGACCAGCGGGAAAAAGGGATGATTCATGAATCGTCGGCTATTAAAAAAACCATACCTCCCCGAATTGAAAAGGTATGGCGTTATTTCAGTTTAGATCGCGTCCGCTCAGATCACGCGCGCTAGCAATTTTTGTATTGGAAAAGCGCAAGGTTGTCAAGGTAAAGTCGACGTTGTTGTTGTAGCAAAGTGATTATGTCAGGGGTTAACGGCAACGTAATTATGTCAGGGTGGAAGGATGACAACCCTGACAATGAAAGACGAGAAACGACTAGACGTAATTCAACGAGTATATCGCAGCGAGATCACCGTGGTTGAGGCCGC
>SHYW01000062.1 GCA_009692615.1 Deltaproteobacteria bacterium
GCAAATCGAGGCAAAACTAAGGACCCTATTAACCACGAGAGCAAAATGTAATCTGATATAACTTCGCAAAAACTGTAACTCATTACGAAAAAAACGATCTATCCTCCGCTGCCCTGCTTCCAGGGCAGTTGTTCAGAGGTTCCTTAAGTTGATAAACAATTTTACCAAAACAATCCAGCACAAGTATTTCCCCAGATCACAATATTGCTGCCGAGAATCTGCCTATTTTGGCGCAAATTTCCGTCTATCCTTCCAGCCGCTCCGGCTCGCCCAATGACAATAATCGACCCTCTCTGGTAATCCTTGCCTTAGTACGATTCATGGGGGAAAAACAACCACCCAAAGCGGACAGCGAGGCCGGCCACGTCAACTACCGGCCGCGCCGCCGATCGCCCTACTGCTTGGCTTTCAACTCTTGATCATGTTGCTTGAGAAAAGCGCTGATCTCCTCGACATGGGCGAGTAACCGCGTCCACTGTTCTTTGTAAAGCGTCACCGGAAACCTGCCCAATCCGTATACCGACAGGCCACCTTTCTCGCTGATCTTCAAACGCAGCTCGCCGGGCTTGCGTTCGGCTTGTTGTTTGAGCGCTTGATTCTCGGCTTCGAGGCGCGCCAATTTTTGTTCGATTGTTTCTTCCGTCATGATAGTTCCCCCATTTTATTTTCTTACTCGCCTGCCGAAGCCACGCGCGCTGCGCCGGTCGGCAACTCCGTGGTTGGAATTCTTATCGCAAAACCGCCGACAAGGCGAGGGGGGGCGGTCAAGCCAAACAGCTTGAACCCTGTCCCCAAGTCGGATTATAAGATCAGACAAGGTATCGTTAGCCAAATATCAAAAACATTTTCGGGAGGAGATTTAGAATGAGTGCAAATCTTGGCACTAGAATAATCGACGGCGACGGTCACATCATGGAAGACAACGCTGGCATCATCGCCCATATGGAAGGCGCCTATCGGGACATCGCCGCACGCAAGGGCACCTGCTTTCCGCCGCTGGACCATCTGCATTCCGGCCGCGCCGTTGAGACGCCGCCGCAACGCGATGGCCGAGCGCCGGTGGGACCGAAGGGTTGGCTCGAATTTCTCGACGACATCGGCATCGACTGGACCGTCATGTATCCAACCCTGGCGTTGTCGTACGGCAAGATCGTTAGCCTCGACTACGCGGTGGCGCTATGCAAGGGCTACAACGATTGGATGGCGGAGACGTATTTGAAAGCCAACTCGCGCTTCAAGAGCATGGCGATCATCCCCATGCAGGATCCGCAGGAGGCGGCCAAGGAGCTGCGCCGCGCCGTCACCGAGTTGGGCTTTTTGGGCGCCATGATGCCATCCAATGGTCTGTCTCAGCCGCTCGGCGCCAAACAGTTTTGGCCGATTTACGAAGAAGCGAACCGACTTGGGTGCTGTCTCGCTGTTCACGGCGGCGCCCATGACCGCTTCGGCATGGACCACATGAACATGTACGTGCCGGTGCATGCCCTGGGTCATCCTTGGGGCTTGACGATCAATTGCGCCGATATTCTTTACAACGGCATCTACGAACGCTTCCCGCGCGTGCGTATCGCCTTTCTCGAAGGCGGCATCGCTTGGTTTCTGCTGTTGCTCGAACGGCTCCACGCTTCGCACGAAACTCACTTTCAACATATCCCCGAAGGTGAATTTGGCGTTCGCGAAGGACAAGACCCGGCCAAAGCTCTTAAGAAGCTGGTTAAGGATGGGCGCATTTATCTCGGCATCGAAACCGAAGAGCTGACAATGCCCTTCGCGATTAAAGTCATCGGCAATTCGCCGTTTCTCTACTCGTCGGACTTTCCCCATGAAGTCACCCACGAAAGCTGCAAGCACGACATTGGCGAATTGATGGAAAGCGACGAGATCAACTCGGACGACAAAGCCGCCATGCTCTGGCGCAACGCCGAGACGTTCTACAAGCTGCCGCTTTAAATAGGCACGAGGGTTGAGGCGAAAGGCTTGAGTAAGATTCGCAACCGAATGAGAAGGATCGATCATGGAAACTTGTAACGCCGCCGTCATCACCGAACATAACAAACCGTTGACGATCCAAAAGGTAAAGATTCCCGACCTCGATCCGGGATCGCTCTTGATCAAGATTACCGCTTCGACGCTGTGCGGCACCGATGTGCATCGCTGGCATGGGCCGCTGGGCGACAAAGATACCCTGCCGATTATCACCGGCCACGAACCCTGCGGCACGGTGGAAGATATCGCCGGCGAGCGCACCGATATTTTGGGTAGCCCAGTCAAGCGCGGCGATCGCGTGGTGTGGAGCTACGTCGCTTGTGGTTCTTGTTATTACTGCACGGTTGCCTGCCAGCCTTGCATCTGCCGCGGCCGCGCGTCCTGGGGCCACAATCGCAGCGATCAACACCCGTATCTGCTCGGCAGCTGCGCCGAATATATGTACGTGCCCAAGGAATGCTTGATCATCAAAGTACCTGAGGAAGTGACCTCGGCATCGGCAGCCGCCGCGGCCTGCGCTTATCGTACCGTCATGCACGGCTACGACCGGCTCGGCGCGATCAAAAGTCATGAGACCGTGGTGATCCAAGGCAGCGGACCGCTCGGCAATTTTGCCACCGCGGTGGCCAAAGACCACGGCGCGAAAAAAGTTTTAGTCATCGGCGCGCCGGCCAATCGTTTGGAGGTTACTAAAAAAATGGGCGCCGACGCGGTGTTGAATCTCGAAGAGGTGACCGATGAAAAACTGCGCCGCCAGTGGGTCAAAGACCACACCGACGGGCGCGGCGCCGATGTCGTGGTCCAGGTCGCCAACAACATGGCGGTGCCTGAAGGTCTAACGCTGCTGCGCGACGGCGGCCGTTACTTGAACATCGGCGCCGGCGGCAAAGCCAATATCGCCGTGGAGAAAATCCCCCAGGAAATGTTGTTCATCACGATCCGTTCGGGCGAGCCGCGCCACTGGCTCCAGGCCATCGACTTTCTCGCCTCGCGGCGGAAAATCTTTCCCTTCGAAGAGATGATCAGCAAGAGCTACAAGCTCGATCAGATCAACGAAGCGATGGCAGCGATGGCCAGCTACTCGGTGGTCAAAGCGGTGATCAATTTCTAAGGCGAATAATCAGCGAGGCCGATATGAATTATCAATTGGAACATGTCGCGATCTACACCAAGAACATCGCCGAGTCGATCCAGTTCTATGAAAAATTTTTCGGCGGCCACGCCACGCCGATTAGAAAAGGCAGCGCGGGCTACGGCTTCTGCTTCGTGCGCATCGCCGGCGCGCCGTCGATTCAGTTGATGGAATCGGCCGGCGCAGTGGGCGTGCACCATTACGGCTACGTCACCGACGACATCGATCGGGTGGCCGACGAATTCAAACAAAAAGGCGCGCAGATCCTGCGCGAAAACCGCGACGAGAGCGGCAAGCTCACTACCATCTTCGTCCAGGACCCCAACGGTTTGGAAATGGAAATCAGAAGCCCGCGCTAATTTCGCCGGAGTATCAGCCCCGCTGTCGCGACCATTGACGCACGCCGCACCGCTAATAATCGCAGCTTCATGCCTCCGCGCGCAGCGCCTCCAACGCGCTGCCGCGAAACAATCCCCAGCAACCGAGCAATCCCGCGGCTACGGTAACGCCCGGCACGACGATCAGGACCGCGAAAGTGGGCGCCAGCGACAGCGCCGCCGTGGCGCCGAAAAAATAATAGCTCAGACCCCAGCTGGCGGCGTTGCCGAGCAGCGCGCCGGCGACGCTGGCGCTGACGCCGAGAAAAAGATATTCGGCGACGATGGTGGTAAGAATTTGGCGGCGCGCCGCGCCGAGGGTGCGCAGCAATAAACTTTCCTGGCGCCGCTGGGCCCGGCTGCCGAGCACGGCGCTCGCCAACACCGCGGCGCCGGTGAGTATCGTCAACAGGGCGATAAAGCGCATTGCGTAGGCGATGCGGCTCATGATCGCGTCGAGCGTGCTAAGTACTAGACTCAAATCGATCACCGAGACGTTGGCGAATTTTTCCACCACAGCGCGCTGCAATTTGGCCGACGCTTGAGGGGACTGAGCCCGCGCGACTAAGGCATAGAATTGCGGCGCGCTTTCTAAGACGCCTTCGGGAAACAGCACGAAAAAATTCGGCTGCACACGCTGCCAATCGACTTCACGCAGGCTGGCGATGCGAGTGCGCAACGCTACGCCTTGAACATCGAATTGCAATTCATCGCCCAGACCAACCTTGAGAGTTTCCGCGATGCCGGTCTCCACCGACACGGGAATCGGCTCACTGGCCCCGTCAACTTTGTCATTCCAGACTCCTTTGACGACCCGTTCGCTGTCGCCCAACTGGGCGCGATAACTCGATCGGTATTCCCGGCGCAAAGCCCACTGCGGAATGCCGGCGTTAGATTCATTGCGCAGCTCATCGACATTGCGCCCTTTCACCGTGGTCAGGCGCATCGTCACAATCGGCACTTCGGCTTTGATGGGAATCGTGAACGAGCGCAAAAGCTCGGCGAGGGCGAGGCGCTGATCGTCTTGCACGTCGAACAGCACCAGATTGCCGTCTCCTGCGCCGTTGCGGCGCTGCACTTGTCGCACCAACATCTGTTGCACGCTGTAGAGCGTCACCAGCAGAAAGGCGCCGAGGCCGATTGCCAAGGAGAGCGCCACAGTCTGATTGTTTGGGCGATTGAGATTGGCCAACCCTTGGCGCCAACTGAAGGACAACAGTCGCGGCGCCAAACCTTTCATGAGCCGACGACCGCCGTGCGCGCAGAACACGAGTAAAGCAAAAACCGCGGCCACGCCGGCGGCGAAAATCACTCCATGAGACCAGCGCCCCATGGTCGCCGACGCCAACGCGATCAACAGCGAAATGATAATACCGTAGGTCGCCGCCACCCAGGGATCTTTAGCGCGTCGGTCAACTTCATAAGCCGCGCGCAACGCCAGCAGCGGCGCCACGCGGCGCAACGAGAGGAGCGGAATCAAAGCGAATAACAGCGCGCTCGCCAAACCGATGGCGACGCCGGCGCCAATGCCCCAAGGCGCGATCTCGATCACGGTTGCCACCGGCAAAAAATCTTTCAGAACGGCGGGCAAGGCAAACTGCACGGCGACCCCTAAGCCGGCGCCGATGGCGCAACTGAACAACGTCGCCAACAAGACTTGCAGCAAATAAATTGTCAGCGTTTCACCCGGCGCGGCGCCGAGACAACGGAGCAACGCCGCGCCGTGGCTTTTGTCCTTGGCGTAGGCTTGCATGACGCTGGCGACGCCGATGCCGGCGAGCAGCACGGCGATGAACACCGCGAGCCGCAGATAACGGGAAAGATTTTCCATCGACACGGCGATGGACGCGCTACGCTTGCTCACCGTATCGGCTTCCAACTCCAAGCGTTGCAAGGCCGGCGCCAGCTGACTGACCCGAATATCGACGTCGACCTCACCAGGCAATTTGAAAAAAACCCGGTAGCGCACCAGACTGCCTTTTTGCACCAGCTGGGTTTGTTCGAGATACGCCATCGGGATGTAAACCCGTGGACTGATCAGCGAGAAGGCCAAGCTTTCGCCGGGAATTTTTCGCAGCCGGCCGGCCACGGTGAATTCACTATTGCCGATTTTAATTTTGTCGCCGACCCTGGCATTGAATTGCAGCAGAACGTTGTCGTCGACCAAGGCGTTGGCGCCGCGGTGAAACTCATTCAGCGACAACACCGGTTCGGTTTCCAGCGCGCCGTAATAAGGAAACCGGCCGCTGAGCGCACGCACTTGCACCAGCCGCGAGCCAGCGCTGGCGGGAAAATAAACCATCGAGGTGAAACCGATTTGGCGCGACTGATCGCCGCCCAAGGACGCGATCAGCGCTTCGGCCGACGCATCGAATGGCTGTCGGCTTTCGAGCGCCAGGTCGGCGCCTAACAACGCTTTCGATTGCGCCTCAATGCTCGCCAATAAATTTTCCCGAAACGAATAAGCCAACACCACTGACGCCACCGCCAGAACGACGCAAAACATCGACAACAGCAGCCCGCGCCAACCGCGCCGCCCATCGCGCAGCGCCATGCGCCAGAGCCAAGCTTTGCCGAAGATGTTCATGTTAAAATTCAGCTAAGACATTGTGTCGGCGGCGAGCTTGCCGCCTTTCAACACGATGGTTCGCCCGGCCCGCTGGCTGAGCTCGCGATCGTGGGTGACCAAGATCAACGTCGCACCACTCCTGGCGTTAAGAGCGAAGATCAAATCGACAATCGTCTGCGCCGATTCGGCGTCGAGATTGCCGGTGGGTTCGTCGGCGAAAAGAATCTTCGGCTGATTGATAAATGCCCTGGCGATCGCCACCCGCTGCTGTTCGCCGCCGGAAAGCTGCGCCGGATAGTGACCCAGCCGTGCGCTCAAACCGACTTGACCTAAAAGTTCCGCGGCGCGGCTCTGGACCGACGGCGCGCCGAGAATTTCCGCCGGCACCATGACGTTTTCCAAAGCGGTCAACGACGGCAGCAGTTGAAAATTTTGAAAGACGAAGCCGATCGCGCGATTGCGCAGTTGGCCGAGTTTTTTTTCGTCGGCGTCATGCAGCGCGATGCCATCGAACCAAACCGCGCCAGAACTGGGCCGTTCCAAACCCGCGCAGATACCGATCAGCGTCGTCTTGCCGCTGCCCGAAGGCCCGACGATAGCGCACGCGCTCCCAGCCTCCACCGAGAAGGAGGCATCGCTCAGCACCTGGACGATATCCGCGCCGCTCTTAAACTCCTTGCTTAAATGCTCTACCTTGAGAATGACGTTGGCGCTCATGCTAGCGATTGGCTTCGGTGCGATTCATGCTGTGACCGAGAGTTTAGGTTTTTTATGTTGGCGAAACAATCCTGCGAGGTAAAATTGGCGCGAATCGTTCGCTGCTCAATAATACTGCTGACCTTCTTTGCCATCACCGGCGCGGCGCCGGCGGCGAGAAACATTCTCTTTCTTGGCGACAGCATCACCGCCGGCTACGGCCTGGAAATCTCGGAAGCCTATCCCGCGCTGATTCAAGCGAAGATTGTTGCCGAACATTGGAACTTCAACGTGATCAACGCCGGCCAGAGCGGCGACACCAGCGCCGGCGGATTGAATCAGTTGAATTGGCTGCTCAAAAACCGCGTCGATATTTTACTCTTGGAACTCGGCGGCAACGACGGCCTGCGCGGCCTGCCAGTCGAGAACACCAAGAAAAATTTGCAAACCATCATCGACCGCAGCAAAAAAATATACCCCAACGTAATGATCGTCATCGCCGGCATGAAGGTTCCGCCCAACATGGGCGCCGACTATGCCAAACAGTTCAACGCGATCTTTCCCGAACTGGCGAAAACGAATCAAGCCGCGCTGATCCCATTTATCCTCGACGGCGTCGGCGGCGTGCGCGAGTTGAATCTCGCCGATGGCATTCATCCGACGGCGAAAGGTCACGAGAAAGTCGCCGCCAACGTCTGGAAAGTTATGCAGCCGGTGCTGCGAGGTTTGTCGAAGTGAAAACTACGAACATGCAAGTCGCACTCTTCTGTTCGATCGCCATCGGCGGTTCCGCCTGCGCCGTTGCAAATTCGTATTTGGGCTCCTGTGGCAAAACCCCCAACCTCGAAGTCGTGTCGCTGGCGATGTTTCCCGATCCGCTGCCGGAAGCGCGCAAGATCGATCAGTGGCGCGCCATCCTGCGCTCGGACAGCGCCGAGCTTTGCCCGACGACGTTGACGATTGTCGAAGAGGGCAAGTCGCAAGCGATCGCCCAAGAGCGCCGGGTAGAACTGACCCTTGGCGCCAACGAGGTTCTCTTTACCACTGTCGACAGCTATCGACTGAGCGGCAACCGCATCTGTTTTGAGATCACCGGCTATCTCGACGGCAAAAAGACCGCGCTAAAATCGCCGCGCCGTTTCTGCGCCCGCACCATCGACAAAGGCATGTGGTCCATGCGCTGAGACGCCTTGACACCAGCGGCGTAATTGAACGATAGTTCGCTCTGCGATTTGGCATTGCAAAATAATAACTGGAGGATAGCAAAATGGCAGTTAGGCTCATCGTCACCATCACCGCGGCATCCGGCAAAGGCAGCGAACTCGGCAAGCTCTACAAAGCGCGCTGCGATGACATCGCCAAAGAACCGGGCTGCGAACAGTTCGAAGTCTTCCAAAGCGTCGTCAACCCCGACCATCTGGTCATCCTCGAACGCTGGAAAGATCAAGCAGCGCTCGATGTGCACTCGAAAGTGAACGCCACTCGCGCACCACTGCCAGCCGAACTGCGCGTCGGTGTAACCGAGCGCGAGGACTATATTTACAACCGGACGCGATAAGCGGCCTTGCCATCGCAAACTGTTAGAGGACAAACAATGGGATCATTGGTACTGTTCTTCTCGACGTTTGTGCTTTCGTACCTAATAGGCGCGGTACTATTAGGAGCGTTTCTTTATACCCTACGAACTCGTTTCACCCCAAAAGTTTCAAGAGCGATGGAGACCCTGATGCTCTTTGGGTTAGTTTCCGTTCTCGACCTCTATTGGCATCCCGCCTTGCTGATCGCGGATATTAGGTTCCGAATCCTTAACCCGTCTCTGGCAAAAGCGCTTCGCTTTTCTGGCGAGCATACAGCCGCGGAATTCCTTGGCATTGGTTGGTTCGACATCTGCGCCTGGGTGGGACAGAGTTTAATAGCAACCTGGGTCGCAGATAAACTTGCCCAGCCACCGCGGAGACCCGTATCTGGCAGAGGCTGAACTGGCGCTAGGGACTTTGCAATGTCCGAAACGACGACGTAAACTTCGCGATATCTAGGAGGCTCTCCAGTGCTCAGCGAAACTGGTTACGAACATATCATTCTCACTGATGCGCAGATTCCCATGATCGCCGGCACGAATATGAAAGTTGTCGAGCTGGTCTTGAACCATCTCGCCCACGGCTGGAGCCCTGAGGAACTGCACTTCCAACATCCCACGCTAAGCATGGGACAGATCCATTCCGCGCTGGCGTATTACTGGGACCACAAGACCGAGCTTGACCCAGATATCGAGCGACGGCGCTCGATGGTCGACGACATTCAACAAACCTTGCCTGAATCTCCGCTCGCTGAACGGCTGAAAGCTAGAAAGCAAATGTAATGTCGATCGCCCTCTTCATGGACCACCACGTCCCGAGGGCGATCACGATTGGACTGCGGCTCCGTGAGATCAATGTACTCACGGCGTTCGAGGACAAGTCCGATGAAATGGCGGATCCACTCCTCTTGAACCGCGCGACTTCGTTGGGGCGAGTCCTATTCACGCAAGACGACGACCTTTTAGTTGAAGCTGTACGACGACAGAGGTTGGGGACCGTTTTCGCCGGCGTTATCTATACGCACCAACTAAGAGCGACGATCAGGAAGTGCATTGACGACCTGGAATTGATCGCCAAAGCCGCCGAACCTGAAGACCTGGTAAATCAAATCTTCTTTCTCCCGCTCTGAAAATTTTCGGCGCAATCTTGTTATTGTGCCAACGAATCGGTTCGTCCGTACGCATCTACGTTTCTAGTTGACACGCCTAAGGCGTGCGGACTACGCTCGGCCACATTAGATTGATGGTTAGGGAGATGTGCAATGGCTGACTCATTAGAAAGCTTCAAAAGCTACATCGGCAAGAGCGAAACCGCGACGGATGTCGTGACGGCATCGACGATCGTAAAATTCGCCGCGACGTTGGGACTGGAAAATCCGCCGCTCGACAAAGGCTCGGCGATCCCACCCGGCTGGTACGGCGGGTTATTTCCGGCGTCGCACCGGCCGGACAAGATGCGCACCGACGGTCAAGCGTCGGGCGGCGGCATCGCACCACCGATCCCGCTACCGCGCCGACGCATCGGCGGCACCCGCGTTGCGTTTCACGAGCCGCTGCGCATCGGCGACGATGTCGTGCGCAAAACCGAGATCGCCGATATGCAGATCGACGATGGACCGAGCGGCGCGCAAGTTACCGTCATCGAGCGCAACAGCATGTCCACCGCGCGGGGCCTGTGCGTCGTCGAAGAGCGCGACATGGTGATGCTCAGCGAAGCGCGCTCCGACGCCGCGCCGAAATCGACGCCGGCAACTCCCAGCGACGCGAAGTGGAATCAGATCATCGAACCCAACGCGCCGCTGCTGTTCCGTTTCTCAGCGATCCGTTTCAATAGTCATCGAATTCACTACGACCGCGATTACGTCACCAAAGTCGAGAAATTGCCGGGCCTGGTCGTGCAAAGCTCACTGATCTCGCAGCTGCTAATGGAAATGTGCCGAAGAGAACTGCCGGCCAAGCGCATGACCAACTTCGATTTCCAAAACCTGCGTTCGGTCTACGACAGCGACGGCAAGGTCACGCTCAACGGCAAACCGAGCAGCGATGGACGGGAAGCTACGCTATGGGCAGTCGATGGCAAAGGCAATTTGGCGATGTTAGTGACGGCGAAGTTCGCCTGAGAATACTCTCACCACGAAGTCACGAAGGACACGAAGGCTTCGGAAGATTAACATTCCTAACTTCGTGCTCTTCGTGTCCTTCGTGGTGAAATCTGTCTTTCCTTTTAACGCCTACCAATCGGATGGCGCGCGATAAAATCCTGCAACGTTTTCAGTGCGCCATCGCCATCCCAAAACGTCATATGCCTAACGCCAGGCATCAACGCCAACTCGGCGCCGGCAATTAGCGGCGCCAAACGCTTCGCCGTCGCCGCCGGCGTGCTGCCGCGCCGCTCGACGCCGTCATCAGCGCCGCACAGCACTAGCGTCGGCACTTTTAACTTCGGCGCTTCCGCCAAAGTGTCCCAAGTCAGCCGCGCTAATTCGTGAATTCGATACTGCTCCACCGTGCTCTGCCCCAACCACAAAGCCCGCGCCAGCTCGGCCGCTTGCTCGCGATGATTGCGATAGAATTCCGGATTGTAAGCCATGTGATCGTTATCGATATGTTCAAGAATATATTTCTCGAAACCGATCTTATTGATCTCATCTAACGCTTCCGGTCCCACTTCACGGGTCGTGCCGTCGAGCCGGCGCACTCCGGGTCCCGTCGTGGAAATCGTTAGACTCGCGACAAGATCAGGACACGCGATCGCCATCGCCTGAACGATCTGCCCACCGATGGCGAAGCCGACCAAATGACAGCGCGCGACGCCAAGCTGCCGCAGCAGTTCGATGCCGTCCTCGGCAAACTGCTTGACAGTGTAACCGTCTTTCGGTTTTTCGCTGCGCCCCGTGCCGCGTCCATCGTAGATGATCGTGCGAAATTTTTTAGACAACGTCGGCACCACGCCGACGTTCCAAGTCGCGCAAGGCCACCAATCGGGCGGCACCAAAAGAATCGGCTCACCACTGCCCTGCGTCTCGTAGTAAATCTCGACCCCATTAACTTGTTTCATCGGCATAAATTTTTTCCAATTCGAAATTGTTATTAAAACCCGCTCGACCTGAGTAGGCCCGCAGGGCCGTATCGAATGGTCACCCCGGCGTCAAGCCAAAAACTTGTTGATAGAGTTTAATCGACTCCACCATGCTTTCGTTCTCCAAGTCCTGCACAACTTTTTTGAATCCTTTATTGAGCCGGGGCGGATCGGCATCGACATCGCCGCGCGAGGGAATGCGCGACAGCTCACGCAGTTTCACTTGCGCCGGTTTGGCGAGCAAAAAATCGATAAACAGTTTCGCCGCCGCCGGGTGAGGCGCCTTAGCGGCGAGACTCGCGGTATTGACGATGACGACGACCGGTTCGAGCGGCACCCACTCGATGGGCGCGCCTTGATTGACGAAGGCCTGGGCATGCGGACCATAGGCGATGGTCAGCGGTGCTTCGCCGGCGGCGACCAATTGCACGCGGCCGCGCGCGCCGCGCTGAAAGATTAGATTCTGCGCCGCCAGCCGTTTGAAGTACGCCATTCCCTTGTCCTTGCCCCAGGCTTTAAGCAGGCCGTCGAACCATTCAAAGTTGTCAGTGTCGTTGATGATCTGGCGATTTTTCCAAATCGGCTTCAATAGGTCGTCATAGCTTTTAGGCACGTCGGCAGCCTTCACGTTGCGCGTGTTGTAGGCCAACACGAAGGTATTTTGATAGGTCGAACCCCAATAGCCTTGGGGGTCTTTGAGATCGCTGGGTAGAAATCTAAATTCCGGCGACTCGTAGCGGGCAATGATCTCACGCTTCTTGATCAGCGTGAGCCCGCCCCGGCTCGCCACACCTTGCAGCACGTCGGCGGAATAGTTGCGCGCCGAGTATTCGCTAACAACGCGATTGACCAAAGCGCCCGTGCCGGAACGAAACAAATCGACTTTGATGAACGGATACTGCTTCTCGAACATGTCGATGAAGGTTTTCGCCTCAGGTATCGACACGGTGGTGTACCAAGTGACGCGCCCTTCTTTTTTCGCCTGGCCGAGCAAATCTCCGGACGCTGTTTGCGCCGCGGCGAATCGCAAGGGCAGCAAAGCGATCGCGATCGACAAAAATAATCGTGCGGGCTTCATCCTCACTATCCTTGCGTCAATTCTTTCGCCTCGGCAACGACGCTTTCGAGCGACGGCACGAACGGCCGCTCATCCCAATACGGCAAAAACTGATCGGCGCCGTGGATTATCTTCGGCACCGATGCGAGCTTGCCCGCCGGCAGACGGTCGAGCACGCAGCGCACGTAGGGGGCGTAACCGGCCCACTCGGGCTCATCTTGAATAATCAGCACACGGCCGGTTTTGCTCGATGACTTGAGCACCGTATCGCTATCGAGCGGCTTGATGAATCCTAAACTGACTACTTCGACCGCGTCGCGCTGACCCGATTTTGCCAGCTCGTCGGCGGCGTCTTCGGCCAACGCCGCGCAGCGGCCGGCGGCAATGATCGTCAACTTGTCACCGCTGCGCGTGACTTGAGATTTACCGCCGGGATTGTCGTCGCCGACATCGCCGCTGCGCAGATGAATCGAACGGTCTTCGAAAAACAAAGTCGGCGTCGGCCGCGTCAGCGCTTCGCGAAAACTCCAATACGCTTCGCTCGGCGAGCCGGGCATGGCGATGTTTAGATCCGGGACGTTGTAAAACCACGACACCCCAACCTCATTGCCCTCGGGACCATGGCCACGAAAGCGCGCGATCGGCAGGCGAATAATCACCGGACATCGCAGCCGTCCATTGGTCAAGTAATGCAGCTTCGCGGCGCTCTGCACGATCGCCATGTGGCACACCGAAGCGATATCGGCGTAAGCGATCATGACGACCGCCTTCATCCCTTTCATCGCCGCGCCGACAGCCATGCCGACCATGGCACTCTCGCTGATCGAACAATCGCGCACGCGATCCAAGCCGTAAGCATCGGCTAGCGGTTTGAGCGCGTGAGCGGCGAGATTCTGTCCGATGACGATCAAGCGCGGCTCATCGCGCATGGAATCTTGCAGCGCTTTGCCGACGGCGTCGCGGTAATTTAACGAGGTCATTTTGGAATTTCCTCTGAGTTTTAGGTTGTTGCGCATAAGGGCGACCGGCCGGTCGCCCCTACAATAATTCGGCCGCGACTTTCTTGAACGCTTCCTCGATCCTTTTCATTTCTTCCTGCTGCAATCTTTCAAGATCGCTTGCAGACGCTAAACCATTTGCAATCAGCCACTCAGCCAAGCGTGTCAACGGATCGCGCCTCTCCGCCTCGGCTAATTCTTGCTCGATGCCCGGGCGCACTTCGCCGAAGTGGGAACTGTAAAGGCCGAGACGAAACGTGAAGCAATCGAGAAACACCGGCTGTCCATTCAACGCCATCCCACGCGCCCAGCGCGCCGCGTGGTAAACATCCAGAGCATCGTTGCCGTCGACCTGGCGCGTGGCAAATCCAAATGGCTCGGCGTAGGGAATCAGCGAGCGCTGCTTGCGTACCTTGGGCCACGGCGTCGCCATCTCCCAACCGTTGTTCTCGCAGACAAATATCAGCGGCAGATTCCACGCGCCGGCGATATGCATGGTTTCGTGCAGATCGCCGGAACCCAATGTCCCGTCGCCGAAGAAAGCGACGCTTACGTTACTTTTCTTGTCGCATTGATTCGCCAACGCGACTCCCGCCGCCATCGCCAGATGGCCGCCGATCATCGTCGAACCGGGCATCACGCCGCGTTCCGGCCACGACGCATGATGCGGCGCATCGCGCGAGTCGCCGACAGCCGAAGGCGTGTGTAAGAACTCGCGCAGTTGTTCTTCGATGCTAATGCCCATACCGATCATGGCGCCGCGAGTGCGAAACGACGGCAGCACATCGTCGCCCTTTTTCAATGCCAGACAAGTACCGATGGCGATCGCTTCCTGCCCTTTGCTGGGAAAAGTCTGCGCCGAATGTTTTTTCTCATGCTCCCAACGCACCAGCGCTTCCTCGAAGACCCGCGTGGTCAGCATCTTGGTGTAAAGTTGCCATTCGATAGTAGTTGGAACAGCCATAGATTGTTTCGTGCTCCTTTTCTTACATCCTCTCCCTCTGGGAGAGGATTGAGGTGAGGGCTCTTGTAGGGGCGACCGGCGGTCGCCCTTGCCCTCACCCTGCCCTCTCCCATCGGAATGGGCGAGGGTAAGAAATCGTCAACATCTCACGCCGGAAACACGATGCACGAATCCGGCGCCACGGAAAAACTCACTTGCTCGCCCGTACGCGGCACCCGCGCGGGATGAGCCCGGACGCGCAAGAGAATCTCACCGCAGCGCAGCATCACATCCGCGGAGTTACCGAGAAACGTCGCGCGCTCGACCAGCGCCGAACCGTGATTAGTTTCACGCGCTAGAGCTTCACTCCCGGTCAACAATTCGACGTTCTCCGGGCGAAAGAATAATGACGCGGCCATGCCCGGCTGCCATTCCGGACTGCGCAGCGAGACAAATTTACCGAGCGCTGTACTCAACAACATTTCATCCCAAGCAACATTACCCGACCGCTCGACTTGAGCGGGAATGAAATTCGCGCTGCCGAGAAAATCCGCGGTGATCCGGTGCGCCGGCCGGGTGTATAATTCTAGCGGCGCGCCGACTTCGAGCAGCGCGCCCTCATGCATCAATCCGATGCGATCCGACAGCGCCAACGCTTCCTCTTGATCGTGGGTGACGTAGACCGTCGTGATGTTGAGCGACTCATGCAGCGTTTTAAGCTCGAAGCTCATCTGCTCGCGCAGTTTGGCGTCGAGATTGCTGAGCGGCTCGTCAAGCAACAGCACTTGCGGTTCTGCGACCAAGGCCCGCGCCAGCGCGACTCGTTGTTGTTGCCCGCCGCTCAGATTCGGCGCCAAGCGATCGCCCAATTCGCCGAGCCCGAGACGCGCAAGGATTTTATCCACGCGCTGAGCTATTTCATTGCGGCTTAGAGCACTGGGCAGCGGATAGGCGACGTTCTGCGCCACGGTCATATGCGGCCAGATTGCGTAGGACTGAAACACCATGCCGATGCGGCGCTGTTCCGGCGCGATGAAGACTCTGCTGAACGAACTGAACACCAGACGATCATGAATTGAAATTTCGCCGGCCAAGGGCTGCTCCAACCCGGCGATACAGCGCAGCGTCGTGGTCTTGCCGCAGCCGCTCGGCCCGAGCAGAGTGAACAACTGCCCCTTGTCAATTTCAAACGACACGCCGCGCAAGGCGCGCACTTCGCCCTTGGCGCCGGCGAAACTCTTTTGTAAACTTTCGACGCGAATCATGGTTGCAGTTGCGATCGGCCGCGAAAAAAAGAAAACGCTTGGGCGCCAAGCAGCAGCAAGGCGGAGAGCAAAATCAAAACCACGCCCAACACCGCCGCGTCCGACGTGCGGCCATTTTGCCACATGCTCCAGATCATGGTCGAAACGACGACAGTGTCGGGATTGTAAAGCATGATCGCCATCGAAAGCTCCTGCATCGCGTGCACCGCCACCCAGAGAAAGACATTGATCAGCGCCGGTGCCAACAGCGGCATGGTAATCCGGCGCAGCGTCTTGGTCCATGGCGCGCCGGACATTTGCGAGGCTTCTTCCAATTCGCCGTGCACCTGCATCAGCGCGGCGGTCGTCGCCCGCGAACCGTAGGCGAGATATCTCGTCGTCAGCGCCAAGGCGATGATCCAGAGCGTGCCGTAGATGGGAATCGGGAAGCGTACATAGACGAAGATGAAGGCCAGGCCGATGACGATGCTCGGCACGCACTGGGGCAGAAACGACACGGTGGCGAGATAATTCGCCAGCCCATTGCCCGTCCGTTGGCGCCGCACGACAAACCAGCTGACTAGAACGGCGAGAAAAATCGTCGCCACCGACGTCACCAGCGCCAGCACGGTGGTATTCCACATGGCGCGCACCACGCTGCGATCGCGCCAAATATTTAAATAGCCATCGAAGCTCACGCGCGAGAGCGATTCCGCCGAAGGCACCGCGTAAAACGGTTGCACGCTGGTCCAGAGCAACATCACGAATGGCAGCAGCACGGCAACGAAAATGTAGCACAGGCAAAACGCCGTCGCCGCTCCGCTCCAAGCGCCTAAGCTGACTTGGCGCGGCCGATAGCCTTTGCCGGTGATGGTCGCGAAGCGCTCTTGATGCGCGGTCAGCCGCTGGTAAATCCAAATCAACAGCAACGCCGCGGCTAAGATAATCGTTCCCAAAGCCGAAGCCAGCCCGTAATCGGGCAGTCCCACTTCCGAGTGCGTCGCCCAATAGATCGCCGTGCTGAGCACGCGAATGCGCGCGGTGAAACCGAGCAAACCGGGAATGTCGAAGGACTCGATCACGACGATGATAAAGTAAATCAACGCCGCCAAGAGCGCCGGACGCATGATCGGCAAGGTGATTTTAAATGTCGTTTGCGCGATACTCCGACCGGCCATCGCGCTCTGCTCTTCCAGCGACGGGTCCATGGCGCGAAACGACGCCGCGATCATTAAATAAGCTGAAGGTACCAGACGCAGACCTTGGACGAAGCACATGCCGTAGAGCGAATAGATATCGAACGGTCCGCTGTCGCTCGAAGCCGCGAAAACATTTCGCAACACGACATTGACCAGACCGGTGCGCGGATCGAGCAACTGAATCCAGGCGATGGCCGAAAGCAACGACGGAATCGTCATCGGCACCAGGATCGCGTTGGCAATCCACGCGCGCCCACGGATAGCCGTCCGTTCCAATAACCAAGCCAAAAGAATTGCCACTGGAAGACCGACGGCTAGAGAACCTGCGGTAAAAAGAAGCGTGTCGAAAAAAATCGCCGCCATCGATGGACTGGTAAAAACCAACGCATAATTGGCGAGCGACGTGACGGTGGATTCGAAGGGCAACTTATCTTCGGTGCTCTTGACGCTAGCGTAGAGCAACATGAACAGCGGAACGAGAACGAGATAAGAGACGACGGCGAGGGTTAAGCCGAGAATCAGGGATTGAATGGAAAAGCGTCGCGCCAATGAGCGATGTTTGAGCTGAATGTCGTTGGCGACGGTGGATGACGATACGCTCATGGATGGAACAATCTCGTGCCCCCACCTCTTTCCTCCCCCGCGTCCGCCAAAGGACGGATCAGCCTAAGGCTGACGCGGGGGAGAATGAAGGAGGGGTTTTACCTCAGCGCGCCGAGCATCTTGCCGAGCTCGCGCTGAATTTCCAGAATCGTCGCGAAGGTTTTCTCGGTTTCCAGAATAATCGCCGGCTGCGCCGCCTTGATCCTCTCCGCTACGAGTCCGATGGCGTTTCTGCCGACTTCCAACGCCTGACCGGAAGTCGCGTATCTAATCTTCTGCCCGTCCGGCGAGCCGATCCAGCCGGCGATGAAGCGCGCGGCGTTGGGATGCGCCGCGGTTTTGAGCACGCCTTCCGCCGACGTCAGCACCGGCAACGGCGAGACCGGCACCCAATCCACCGGCGCGCCCTGCTTTTTCAGTCCTTCAATCGTATACGCGTAGGTACCGACGGCGACTTGCACCTGGCCGCCGGCCAGCGCTTTGGCGACGGTGGTGCCGCCCTGAACGATGATCGGCTGCTGCGCGAGAATTTTTTTGGTCAGCTCGGCGGCTTTGGACTTGCCCCACTCGGTGCCGAGCACGGCGAACGGCACCAAACGCGCTTCGATAATTATTTTCCGGCCTTTCCATTTCGGCTCGGCGAGTTCTTCCCAGCTCTTGGGCGCATCCTTGGCGCTGACCATTTTGGTGTTGTAGGAAATCGGCAGCGTGAGATTGTAGGCGCCGACAAAACGTTGATTGGCGTAGACCGCGTCGAGGCCAAAATCCTTTTCCCATGCCGGAACCGCGGCGAGCATGTCGCGATCGATCAAAGGCCGCAGCGCGCGCAGCGAACCGGACTGTATTATATCCACCGCCGCCGGCTTGCCGGCCTGGCTTTCGGCGATGATGCGTTGCACCAGCGGCTCGGGAATGCTTTCGAAATGCTCGATCTTGATGCCCGGATACTGTTTGTCGAGCGCTTCTTGCATGCGCTGGTAAATGATCGCGTCGGTGGGCCCCCAGATTACCACCACGCCTTCCTTCTTAGCCGCGGCGTAAAGTTGAGTGACGCCGTCGCTCTTTGCCTTCTCCTGTGAATGAGCAACGCCGCTGAACAATAGGACGAATAAGACGAATAGGATTTCGATCACTACAGTCCGGGTTTTTCGCATGATGTTCGCTCCTACTTGGCGATCGGATGACGCAGCAAAAAATCTTGCAACGATCGCAACGCCCCGTCGCCATCCCAAAACGTCATATGCTTCACATCCGGCACCAGCGCTAGCTCGCAGCCGGCAACCAACTCAGCCAATTTGCGCGCCGTGCCGACAGGCGTGCTGCCGCCGCGGTTCACGTCGTCGCCGGCGCCGCACATGATCAACGCCGGCACTTTTACTTTCGGCGCATTGCCCAAAGTATCCCAAGTTCGCCGCGCCTCGTAGTGATAGCGATGTTGTTCGGGACTGGTCTGCCGTTTCCACAACGCATCGGACAACGCTTTGACCACGTCTTGATGGGCGGCGAAAAACTTTTCGTCAAACGCCATATGGGTATTCTCGATGTGGCCGCGGATGAACTTCTCGAAACCATGCTGGCGAATTTCCTCTTCGTCGGTGTTGCGAATCACCCGCGGCCCGCCGTCAGTGGCTTTGGCGCCAGCACCAGCCGCGGCGATGGTCAAACTCGCAACCAAGTCGGGACGCTGGATCGCCAACGCCTGGGCAATCTGACCACCGAGGGCAAAACCCGCCGCGTGGCAACGGGTAATTTTTAAATGATCCAACAGCCCACCACAGTCCTTGGCGAACTGCTCGATCGTGTAGCCATGATCCGGCTTGCTCGAATGGCCGGTGCCGCGGCAGTCAAAAATAATCGTGCGAAATTTCTTGGCGAGAAACGGTACCACGCCGACATTCCAAGTGTCGCAAGGCCACCATGACGGTGGGCAGAGCAGCACCGCATCGCCCGCACCTTGGCTTTCGTAGTAAATAGTCAGATCGCCAAAATTCGCCGTCGGCATCTTTTACCTCACACCTGGTTTGTCGCACTAGCCATTTCAATGAGAAGGGCCGCTACCCCGCCACCCCAGGGCGTATGCCATACGCCCCTACCTCGGATTTACTCTCGGGATTTTTTTGCGTTCTTTGCGGTCAATCATCCGATTCCGATGTAGGGGCGACCGGCCGGTCGCCCTCTCCCGTTTGTAGCGCGAGATAGACCGCGATCTCAAGCGAAATGTTATCGCTAAGGCCGAAGCGGATGGCGCGATAAAAATTCTTCCAGCGCCACCAGCCCGCCACTGCCGTCCCAGAACGTCATATGCTTGGTGTCAGGAATCAAGAACAGCTCAGCGCCAGTCGTCGCCTCAGCCAAACGGCGCGCCGTTCCCACCGGCGTGCTGCCGCGACGGGCGACATCGTCATCGGCGCCGCAAATTACCAACGTCGGCACTTTGACTTCAGCAGCCTTACCCAAGGTGTCCCAAGTAAGCCGCGCCTCTTCGTGGCGGCGAAACATTTCTACGGTACTCTGACCTGACCAAACGGCGTCGGCCAATGCCGCGACGATTTCGGAATGTTCACGATAAAAAATGGAATTAAAAGCCATCGTATCGTTCTCGATATAGTTGCGAATGTAGCGCTCGAAGCCGATGGCGCCAATTTCCCGCTCGGTATCCGGCGACAAACTTCTTTGTCCACCGGCTAGCGTTTTCACTCCGGCTCCCGAAGCAGCGATGGTCAGCGTTGCCACCAGATCAGGCCGCTCAATCGCCATGGCCTGCATCATCTGCCCGCCGAGCGCGAAACCAACAGCGTGGCAGCGCGACACGCCAAGATTTGCCAGCAAGGCGATGCAATCCTCGGCAAACTGCGTCACGGAATAGCCATTTGGCGGCTGGCTACTTTTGCCAGTACCGCGGCAATCGAAAATAATCGTCTTGAAGCGCTTAGCTAAAAACGGCACGACGCCGACATTCCAAGTCGCCGATGGCCACCACGATGCCGGCGCCAACAGCACCGGTTCACCGCTTCCCTGCACATCGTAATAAAATTCCAGCTCAGCTAGTTTCGCAATCGCCATCTTCGCGCCCCATCGACTGCCTAACGTTTAGTAGCCTCGAACTTCACTGTCAAACCGATCGCGCGCCGCTTGACAGTCCATCCTTCGCTCTGCCACTGTTCAGTTACAAAAAAAAAATTTAGGGGAAAGCTTATGTCCAAAGAATTTGTCGAATCCGTCCTGAGCGAAATCATCCGTCCCGGCGTGGAACAGTTGATGAACACGCGCTTCTTCACCGAACTGCGCGCCGGCAAACTTTCCAAGAAGCGCATTCAAGGTTTCGCCGTGCAGCATTACCTTTCCAATCATGTGATCAACAAAGGTTTGGCTTTTTCCATGGTGCGCAACGCCAACAACCAGGAAATGTACGAGCAGTTCATCGAGCTATTCACCGAGGAGCAATCTCATCCCGGTCTGATGCGGCGCTTCGGCCTGGCCATCGGCCTCAGCGACGACGACTTTGACCACGGCATCATGATCTTCGAATGCTGCGCCCATACCGGAGCGATCGTCCGCGGTATGTTGGTTGGCGCGCTGGCGGAAAACCGCGTCGGCGCGTTGGTTAATGAAACGATGGTGCAGCGCTACTCCGACGAGTTCAACGCCGCCCTGGAAAAACATTACGGCGTCGACAGCCGCGCGCGCACCTTCTTCGCGGTGCACGGTAAAGTCGACATGGAGCACACGGCGATGGCTGCGGATACCGTGGCCAAGTTCGCCGTCACCGATCGTGACAAAGAAGCGGTCCGGGTCTCGGCGAAAAACATGGTGCGCTTCAAGCTCAACAAGTTCGACGGCATTTACGACACTTACGCGTAAAATAAGTTTGGCGTTCCGAGTTTTGAGTTTCGAGTTCCCTTCCCAACCCGTAAGGAATGGAGTGCGACTCATGAACCTGTCGAGACAAAGTCTAGCCGTGCTGTGCGCGCTAGCAAGCTTCGCCTTCAGCGCGATCGAAGGTCTTCAAGCCGCCGAGAAATCCGCCAAGCTCACGACCTTCCGCATCGCCTATGTCTCGCGCAGCACCCTCGACATGCCGTTCATGATCGCTCGCGACCGCGGCTTTTTCCGCGAGGAGGGATTGGAGCCGGAATTCGTCTTCATGAAGGCGATCCAAACCGTGCAAGCGATGCTTGCCGGCGGCGTCGACTTCGGCACGGCGACGGGAACCGCGATCAGCGCCGCGGTCAATGGCGCCGACGTGCGCGTCGTCTTTGCGCTCTCGGACAAACCGTCCTTTGAAATGATCTCGGTGCCGAGCATCACTAGCGTTGCGCAGCTACGCGGCAAGAAGATCGGCATCTCCGCGCCCGGCTCACTGACTGAAATCATCGCCAGGCAAATCCTCATCGCTAACAAGATTGCGCTGGATCAAGTGACGATGCTGCCGCTGGGCACCAGCGATATTACCTGGGTGGCGTTGAAGGCCGGCACTATCGACGCCACCATGCTGCAGATGCCGCAAAATTTTATCGCCCAGGACGAAGGCTTCAGAAAGCTTGCCGCTGGCGCCGATGTCTATCGCGCGGTTCAGGGCGGCCTGACGACGACCAAAGCGGTGATCAACGACAAACCGGAACTGGTGATCAAAGTTATCCGCGCCACGCAAAAAGCGCTGCGCTTGATGCGCAGCGACAAAAGATACGCCATCGAGTTTATTCGCGGCCCGTTCCTTGATATGGGAAAAGACCGCGACAAATACGCCGAGCGCGTTTACGACGCGGCAATGCAATACTTTCTCGTTAGCGGCACCGTCGACGAAAAGCTTCAGCGCGAGATGATCGCCACCGCCGCCCAGCGCACTAAGCTAGCTCAAGTGCCGGCGCCGGAACGGGTATTCGATTTTAGTTTCGCGCAGAAGGTCGCGGACACTCCGCGTTGACGATGGTAATCAGAAAGTAAAGGAAGCTAAATGAAATACAGCAGCGAGCGAATTCTCACGACCCACGCCGGCGCACTACCGCTGCCGGCAGATTTAAAAGAAATGCACAACGCCCAAGCTTCCGGCAATTCCGTCGACCAACAAGCGTTCACTAAACGCGTCAGCGGCGCGGTGGCGGACATCGTCAAGAAACAAATCGCCTGCGGCCTCGACATTATCAACGACGGCGAGCAGGGCAAGTCCAACTTTTCGCGCTACGCCCGCGACCGTTTGAGCGGATTCATCGAACGGGAAGTCAAAGCCAGCGATCAAGCCTCGACGATCTTCGCCCGCGACCTGACCGAGTTCAGCGACTATTTTCAAGCGCGCACGTACCACCGCGGCGACAACGTCAAGCGGGTATTTTGCAACGCGCCGCTGAAATATGTCGGCCACGAATCGTTGAAGGCGGAAATCCTCGACTTCCAAACCGCCCTGCAAGGGCTGAAATATGAAGAAGCGTTTCTGCCCGCCGTCGCCCCCGGCACCATCGAGCACTGGATGAAGAACGATCATTACGCCAACGACGAGGCTTATCTTGTCGCCATCGCCGACGCCATGCATGAAGAGTACAAAGCGATCGTCGACGCCGGCTTTCTTTTACAGATCGACGATCCGGATTTACCCGACGGCTGGCAGTTCATGTCGAAGATGACCGTGCCGGAATATCGTAAGTACGCCGAGCTGCGCGTCGAAGCATTGAATCACGGCCTGCGCGATATCCCGCCCGACCGCGTGCGTTTTCACACCTGCTGGGGCAGTTATCACGGCCCGCACAAGTATGACATCCCGCTGCGCGATATCATCGACATCATTTTAAAAGTGAACGCCGATACGATTTCCATCGAAGCCGCCAACCCGCGCCACGAACATGAATGGCGCGTTTGGGAAGAAGTAAAGTTGCCCGCCGGCAAAGTCCTGGTCCCCGGCGTCGTCGGCCACGCGACGGATATCGTCGAACATCCGCAAGCGATCGCCGACCGTTTGGTGCGCTACGCCAAGATCGTCGGCAAAGAGAACGTCATGGCCGGCACCGACTGCGGCCTCGGCCCGCGCGTCGGCAGCGCGCAAATCTGCTGGGCCAAGTTCGAAGCCATGGCCGAAGGCGCGCGGCTGGCGACCAAGGAATTGTGGGGCAAGTAATTCCGACGACGTATAGGGTCGACGCGCCGGTCGACCTAACAGCCAGACACGCTGCCGCTCATTTTTCGATTTGCCATTTACTCTCGAATTACATTGACGTCATCACCATGTTCGCATTATAATGACCGCCGATTTGATAGGAGATTCCATGCGACCGAAATTTTTCTTTGGCTTGATCGCGATAACGCTTCTCACGATCGCCATCACCGTTCACGCCCAGCAACTGCCCAAATCGATCGGCATCGGCTCGAACCCGCCGGGTTCTTTGTTCTACGCTTTAGCCAGCGGCTTGGCGAAAGTGGTCAGCGATTCGGCGGCGATCCAGGCGCAGGTGCAGCCCTACTCCGGCACCAGCACTTTTGTTCCGCTGTTCGACAGCGGCGAGCTCGACTTCGGCGTGGTCAACGCCGTCGACATGGGCATGGTTTACCATGGGCCGAAATTTCAAGTCGGCGGCCGCAATCCTTTTCCCCATGCCCCGAGCTCGCGCTTGATCATGCGCGGCTCGCCGCTGCGCAGCAGCTTCATCGTCAGAAAAGATTCGCCGATCAAAACTTTGGCCGATGTCAAAGGCAAACGCGCCACCGGCGAATATCCGGCCCAGCTGGCGGTCTGGTACAACATGTTCGGCGCGCTATCGAATGCCGGGCTTAATTGGAATGATGTGAAAGTCGTGCCGGTGCCGGCGGTCAACGAAGGCGTCGATGCGCTCATCCAAGGCCGCGCCGATGTGACCACTCACGCGATCGGCTCGGCGAAGCTGAAAGAAGCCGACGCCGCCGTCGGTATTCGCTTCCTATCGCTGGATTGCACCAAAGTCGGCGAGGAAAGAATCAAGAAAGCGATCCCAGGATATTATTTATCCACCGTCAAAGGCGGCTCGGCGTCAGGCATCCTCGAAGACATCTGCGCCTACACCTACGACATTTATCTCGTCGGCCACGCCAAACTACCCGACGCCGTCGTGCGCAGCGTCCTGCAAGCGATCTGGGTCAACATCGACAAGCTGCCGCAGTTCCATCCCGGCTTCGCCGAATGGACCAAAGCCCGCGCCGTCGATCCCGAAGTGACCCTGCCCTACCATCCGGCCGCGGTGCGCTATTTCAAAGACGCCGGCGCCTGGCCGGCAAAGATGGACGAAGTGCAAAAGAAACTGCTGGCGTGGAAACCGTAACGAAGATTGCCGGGCCAAATGGAGTGATGGAGTATTGGAGTGCTGGGTTCAAAACGGAGGAAGCTTATGTTAATTCGCACCTTGCTAATTCGATTGTCGGTAACGTTTAGCGTCACCCTAATTTTTTCGTTGGCAACTGCCTACGCGCAAAAACTCCCGCCTTCCGTGACCATCGGCGCCAATCCCGCGGGTACGGTTTTCTACGCCGTGGGAGCGGGCTTGGCAAAGGTGATCAGCGGCGCGGGGCCGATGCAGTCGATCGTGCAGCCTTACACTGGCACCAGTACCCTATTGCCGCTGCTCGACAGCGGCGAACTCGACTTCGCCATTGTCAATACCGTCGAAACCAATCTCGCTTACCAGGGACCAGTGAAACTAAAAATCGGCGGAAAAAACCCGTTGCCCCATGTGCCCAACGCGCGGCTGATTATGCGCGGCTCGCCTTTGTTCGTCGGTCTAGTTGGAAAAAAGGACGGCATCAAAAGCGTACACGAAATCAAAGGCAAGCGCGTCACCGGCGAGTACCCGGCGAACATCGCGATCTGGTATCACGGCTATGCTGCGCTCGCGAGCGCCGGTCTCAGCTGGGACGATGTAAAGGTCGTCCCAGTCCCCGCGCTTAACGAAGGCATCGACGCCGTTGTGCAAGGGCGCGCCGATGTGAGTATCCATTCCGTTGGCGCAGCAAAAGTAAAAGAAGCGGACGCCGCCGTCGGGGCGCGCTATATTCCGATCGATTGTAGCGCGCAAGGCGATGCGCGAGTTAGAAAAGCTGTGCCGGGCTATGTGACGACCACGCTCAAGTCAGGTCTCTCCACCGGCATTATCACCGACACCTGTGTTCTCACTTACGACATCTACATGCTCGGGCACAAAGGGTTATCCAACGATGTGGTCCAGGCTAGCCTCAAAGCGATCTGGGAAAATATCGACAAGCTGCCGCCGCTCCACGCGCAGTTCCAAGAATGGACCCGAGAGCGCGCCGCGTCGGCCGACGTAACGGTGCCGTATCATCCCGCCGCCGTGCAGTTCTACAAGGAAAAGAATTTGTGGAATGCGAAAATGGACGAGACCCAGAAACGACTGCTGGCAGTGAATCCGTAGAAGGAAGACGAAATGGAATGTTGGAGTGATGGGTTCGGACGGGAGACAAGCTATGTTTGTTAGTAAATCAATAATTCGCGGTTTCGTGTACGTTGGTATCGTCGCTGCGATCTTTGTTGGTGTGAATTCCGCGCACGCGCAGAAGCTTCCTGCCTCGACAACCATCGGCACCAATCCCGCCGGTTCGCTATTTTATTCCGTAGCGAGCGGACTCGCCAAAGTTATCAGCGGCGCCGGGCCGATGCAGGCGATCGTTCAGCCTTACACCGGTAGCAGCACGTTCTTGCCGTTGTTGGACAGTGGCGAGATCGATTACGGCATTATCAACGCCGTCGATATGGCTATGGCCTATCAAGGACCGAAGCTGAAGGTTACCGGACGTAACCCGCTACCGTTCACGCCGAATACTCGGCTGATCATGCGCGGTTCGCCGTTACTCACCAGTTTAGTTTCTAAAAAGGACGGAGCGATCAAAACCGTCGCGGACGTCAAAGGTAAAAGAGTCACCGGCGAATACCCGGCGCACCTCGCGGTCTGGTTCAGCGTCTACGGTTCCCTCACCAGCGGCGGATTGACTTGGGATGACGTCAAAGTCGTGCCGGTGCCCGCGGTCAACGAAGGCATCGACGCGCTGGTGCAAGGACGCGCGGAGGTCAGCAATCACACTGTCGCTTCGGCCAAGATCAAAGAAGCGGATGCCGCCGTTGGCGTGCGTTGCGTTTCCCTCGACTGCTCGCCCCAAGGCGAAGCGCGCGTCAAGAAAGCCGTGCCTGGTTACTATCTGACGATGCTCAAGTCCGGCCACTCAACCGGCATCATCGGCGACACCTGCGTGCAAGCATACGACATGTATTTGGTCGGCCACAAAGCTTTGTCGAACGACGTCATCAGCGCGGCTTTGAAAGCGATCTGGGACAACATCGACAAGCTCGCGCCGCTGCACCCCTCGCTGCAAGAGTGGACCCGCGAGCGCGCCGTCACGCTCGACGCGACCATGGCCTATCACCCGGCCGCCGTGCAGTTTTACAAAGAGAAAAACGTTTGGCCGGCGAAAATGGACGACACGCAGAAACGACTATTAGCTGTAAATCCGTGACTTCCGCTTCAACGGCTTGAACGGCTGGAACTGAGCGCAGCGCTTGAACGATTTGAACGGTTTGATCATTTACCATGAGTGACGAGCTCGCCGCTACACCTGGACGTTTTCGCAAGCTCACCGGCGCGCCGGCGGCGATCTTGCGCACGTTGCTGATTACGATCACCGTGCTCGGTTCGTTGTGGGCGCTGGAAATCCACCACCACTTCGAAGTTACTTTCTTTAAGCAGCAATATCTCGCGCTGTTTCTCGCCCTCGGCCTCGGCAGCGTGTTTCTCGCCGTCAAAGCTTTTCCCAAACAAGTGGGCGACAGCGTTCCTTGGTATGACTGGCTGCTCGCGCTCGGCGGCCTCGCCATCGGACTCTACGTCACGATTTTGTATCCGATCATTGCCTATCGTCTTGGCATACTCTCGCCCGATCGCTGGATCTTCGGCGGCCTTGCCATCGTGTTACTGCTCGAAGCGACCCGCCGCGTCGCCGGCGGCACGTTGGCATGGTTAGCGCTGGCGGTAATTCTCTACACCAGATTCGCCGAACATCTGCCCGGCATTTTTTATTCCAAGAGCCCCTCCTGGGCGCGCATCGCCAGCTATCTATACTTAGACTCGAACGCGATGTTCGGATTACCCATCGACGTCGCCGCCGGCGTGGTGGTCGCTTTTATTTTATTCGGCCAAGCGCTCTACGCCGTCGGCGGCGATAAATTTCTCACCGACCTAGCGCTCATCGCCACCGGCCGTTACCGCGGCGGCCCGGCGAAAGTCTCGGTTGTTTCATCCGCGCTCTTCGGCACGGTTTCGGGCAGCGCTGTGGCGAATGTCGTGGTCGACGGCGCCATCACCATACCGCTGATGAAGAGCACCGGGTTTCCGGCCCATCTCGCCGCCGCCGTCGAAGCGGTGGCGTCCAACGGCGGTCAAATCACCCCGCCAGTCATGGGCGCCGCGGCTTTTCTCATGGCGGAATTTCTAAATATCCCCTACGGCCAGATCGCCCTCGCCGCGTCCGTCCCAGCCATGCTCTACTATCTCGCGCTGTTCACGCAGATCGACTTGGAAGCGGCCAAGCGCGGCTTGCTGGGGTTGCCGCCGGATCAAATCCCCAAATTCCGCAGCGTCATTCGCTTGGGCTGGGTTTTTCTGATCCCGCTGTCGATCCTCGTCTACACACTGATGATCGAGAACTGGGAAGCCGGCAAAGCCGGCATGGTCGCGGTGATCGGCGTCTTAGTCGTCGGCGCGCTGCAAAAAGAAACCCGCCCGTCGTTCAAGAAAATCGTCGCCGCCTTCGAAGAGACCGGCAAAACGCTGCTCGACATCGCCGTCATCACCGCGCTCGCCGGCATCGTCATCGGCGCACTCCATCTCTCCGGTTTCACCTTCAAAATCTCCCTGCTGCTAGTCACGCTCTCCGGCAATAATATTTATCTACTGCTGCTCATTACCGCGTTGGGCTGCCTCTTCCTCGGCCTGCCGCTACCGACCACGGTCGTCTACATCACCCTCGCAGTCCTCGCCGCGCCGGCGTTGATACAGCTGGGAATCCCGCCGCTGGCCGCCCATCTGTTTCTCTTCTACTTCGGCATGGTCTCACTGATCACGCCGCCCGACTGTTTGCCCGTCTACATCGCCGCGTCCATCGCCCATGCGAACTTCTGGCAAACCGGCTGGACCGCCATGCGCCTCGGCATCGCCGCCTACATCGTGCCGTTTATCTTCGCACTGCATCCGCCATTGATCTTCATCGGCACGGCGAAAGAAATAATCATCGCCATCGTCACCGCCAGCATCGGCGTCGTCTTGCTCGCCGCCGGCTGCGCCGGCTATTTATTCCGCCCGCTAACATGGACCAAGCGCGGCCTGCTTTGGATCGCTGCGTTGATGCTGCTACTTCCGTCGACCAATAATTATCTGCTGTTCGCCGACTTCGCCGGTTTCGCACTGGGCGCGCTCGTGATCGCCTGGGAGTGGCAGCATCGAGAGCATGGCTCGAAAGCCGTTGTTAATTCCGCGACGATCACAAGATAATCAAGACAGAGAGGGAAAGAACTATGTCCGATTGGCGGCTACAGGGCCAAGAGAAATACCTAAGGAATCTCTGAACAAGTCATCTAGCAAGTCGTCTAATAACGAAGAGCAGAAAGACCGACAAGGTGAGGCGGGAGGAAAGAGCGTGGGGGAGCAGACAACGTTTGCGAGTTTGGCGTGGGCGAGAAAGAAAAAGCAGAGCAAGC